>JBFLWP010000001.1:0-249770 GCA_040757595.1 Nitrospirota bacterium
TGTCTCAGATGCGGGGGAGCTTACATGGCAACCGGCCCGGAGAGAGGCGCCGATTGACCAGCTTGACGGCCCTGGCTATGCTCGGCCCTGGAAGGACGGAGAGGACTGGATGGTCGAGAAGATCGTCTCGGGCGGGCAGACGGGCGTGGACCGGGCGGCGCTGGACGTGGCTCTCCAGCTCGGAATTCCCTGCGGCGGCTGGTGTCCCAAAGGACGCAAGGCGGAGGGCGGCCGCGTTCCCAAACGGTACCCGCTCGAGGAAACCCCGTCCGACGACTATGCGCAGCGGACGGAATGGAACGTCCGCGACTCGGACGGGACGCTCGTGCTGACCGTCGGCCCCCCGACGGAGGGCACGGCCTTCACCGTGCAGGTGGCCGAACGGTTGCGGAAGCCTAGCCTGGTGCTGGACCTGGACGACCACCCGTCCGCCGCGACGGTCAAGACCTGGGCGATCACGCACCAGATCCGCGTCCTGAACGTGGCCGGCCCGCGCGAGAGCAAGTGTCCGGGCATCTACGACCGGGCTGCCACGTTCCTCCGCCAGCTCCTGTCCGCTCATTGACCCTTCGACGCTTCGACGGCGCCTGGTTCGACGGGCTCACTGCCCGCCTACACCTGGCCGAACAAGCGATACCGATAGCGGGCGACGAGACGATAGACGAGCAGGGCGAGCGGACGCACGAAGGGAATCTTGAGCAGCGCGAGCCAGACCTTCCCGCTCCTCAGCCCGGGCAGCAAAGGCAGGAAGGCGTCGAGTCCGCGGCTGATGCGCCCGTCCCGCTCGACCAGAAAGGCCACGTCCGGGCGGCCCGGCTTGTAGTCGGCGCCGAGCCGGGCCGCCGCCTCGTCGCTCTGATAGGGCACGAAGCGGACGTCCCGGTCCGCCCCCATCCGCTCCAGCCCTTCCTTAGCGGTCACGCAGAGGCGGCACTCCCCATCGTAGATCAGGACCCGCTCCCGCTGTCGCTCTCTCGGCTCCTGCGCCATGGCGATCCGACGGTACGCTAGCACTGGGCTGAGGCCCGCGCAAGGCGATTGTCCGGGCCGCAGCGGTCCGCTATCATGCCGGCCATGTCGGCCCATCGGGTCATGGCGGTCCTGCTCCTGGCCCTCTTCCTGCTGGCCCTTGTAGCACGGATAACCCAAGGGACGGCCGCACACACGACGCTGCTGAACCGGCTGGCCTGGGAGGGCTACCTGTTTGGCCTGCCGCTCCTCCTGGGTGGGTTCCTGCTGGCTGGGGCGCGTTGGGCCCTGATGGGCGGCGTGATCTACGGCACGATCGGCCTGGCCCTGGACATCTCGACTGTCGTCCAGCTCCTGAGTCACGCCGAGACGCTCGCCGGTGATCTACGCAACCAGATCGTGATGAGCGGGCTGACGGGCTTGCTTAACGGGCTCCTGATCCTGTTCGGCGGGCGCGGGTTCCTGAACGTCGGTCCTGCTGGCGCCGGGTCAGACGTGCCTCGAGCAGATCCCCCTCCCAATCCCCCGTCCCTTCCTTCAGCTTGATCGGCCTGACCTGCGCGAAGCCGGTTTCCCTCAGCCAGGTTGCGGTCTCACGCAGGCCGTAGGTGTTGCCCCCCTCCGTGAACAGCAGCATCGTGGCGGCGAACAGGTTGGCTTCAGCCGGATAGAGCCCCTCCCGATCCAGCAGAAAGATGTCCTGGATGAGCAGGCGTCCGCCCGGGTTGAGCGCGCTGGCCAGCCGGCGGAAGAGCCGCCGGTTCTCCTCCGGCGAGTAGATGTGCAGGACGTTCGAGTACCAGATGACGTCGTACCGGCCCGGCACGGCCTGCTTCATGAAGTCCAGCGGGAGGTAGGCCAGTCGCCTGCCGTGCCTGTGGGTCGCCGCGATCTCCCTGGCCACCTCGAGCGCCGGCGCCCGGTCGCAGACCGTGGCGCGGAGCCGGGGATTGCGCGCCAGAAACGCCAGCGCATAGGTGCCCGGCCCGCCGCCCAGGTCGAGCAGGGTCCCTGCTCCGTCCAGCTTGACCTGGGCCGCGACCTCGGCCGCGGCCCGAATCGAGCGCTGGTGCATCGCCCAGGAGAACCGGCGCCGGTAGGCCGGCTCGTCCGGATCCTCGTGCTCGACCGGCCGGCCGGTTCGGACGCTGGTGGTCAATTGGGACCACTCGTCCCAATGGCTGCGAATCAGCTCGAGGTAGGCGCCACGAAAATCGGGGTGGCGGGAGTTGAGCTCCGTCCTCGCCAGGGTCCCGTTCCGGTAGCGGTCCCCCCGCTTCACCAGGAGGCCGGCGCTGGCCAGGTTCCGGCAGAGGATGTCGAGGCCCCGCTCGTTGACCTTCAGGCGCCTGGCCAGGGCCGGAACCGTCCAGGCCCGGTCACCCACGGCGGCAAAGAGGTTCAGCTCCAGGGCCGTGATCAAGACGCGGGGGAGCCGGAACGAAGAAATCGCGTCCCGGAACTGGTCGAAGGTGCGGATGACGCCGGTCCAGACGCGCCGGCCCCTCATGAGAAGAGCCGCGTGAACTGGTCCAGAGCCAGAGGAGGCCGGCCGGCCACGGCGAGATTGTCCTTCACGTGCGCGGTCTGCTTCATGCCGACCAGGGCCGTGCCCAGGCCGGGCGTGGAGCGGGCGAACTGGATCGCCCGCTGCGCGTCGCTCCCGTCGCCGAGGACCTCCCGCATCTCTCGCGGCAGGCTTCGGGTGAGCTGGCCCTGGAGCATGGTCGCGCTGGCCATGACGTACACGTCGAGCACCTTGGCCGCTTCGAGCAGGCTGACCGGTTTGCCGTGAAGCATCTGCGTCTGCTGGGCCAGGGCCTCAGGCATGCCGAGGTTGAACGGCAGTTGGATCACTTTGAACCGATGGCCCTTGCCGCCCACCTCTTCGGCGAGCCGGACGAGCGTCTCCAACGACAGGTGCCCGCGCGAGTTCGGGCGGGTCCGATACCCGCTCCAGGTCGCGGTTCCGTACCAGCGGATCTTGCCCTGAGCCACCGCCTCCTCGAACACCTCGAAGGCCGCGCGCAGACGTTTGAGGAACTCGGCTTGCGACACCGCATCGAGCTGGGTTTCCGGATTGTGCAGATAGTACACGTCCAGACAGGCCAAGCCCAGGTTCGCCAGGCTCGCCTGGAGCTGGTGGCGCAGGTAGCCCGGCGTCATGCAGTGGCAGTCCGCGACGATGTCCGAGGACTGGATGACGCCCGGCATGACGAAGGTCTTTTGGAGATAGGCGTCGGTGTCGTCCGGCGGCGCCCCGTCGAAGGGGATGAACCCGCCCTTGGTCGCGATCACCACTTCGTCGCGGCGGCAGAGCCCGCCGCCGATCAGCTCGGCCAGGGCCCGGCCGATCACGCGCTCGCTCCGCTGGCAGCGGTAGTTGATCGCGCTGTCGAAGACGTTGCAGCCCGACGCAACCGCCTGCTTGACGGCGGCCAGGTAGAGGGAGTCCGTGCCCTCGTCGTGGCCGCCCAGGTAGGTGCCGAGCCCGACGGAAGAGAGGGTCAGCCCGTCGAATCCCTCCCGGAAATGCCCGGCGTGGGCGACGTTCCCGGCCACCATCCGGTCCCGGTACCGCCTGGTCCCCTCCGCCGTCGCATGTCCCTCAACTGGCATATGCTTCACCCGCGTGATGGGTGATCGGTGATGGGTGACAGGTTCAAAACGTGCTTGATCCTCCGCAGCTCTTCACCACCCATCACTCGTCACCGTTCACCCTTCACATGATTTGATCGCGGCACCAGCGGACCGTCTGCACCACGTCGTCCGGCTTCGCCAAGTCCACCGGCCGCTGGAACGTCGCGGCCACGTACTCCCCGTTCATCTCCACGGCCTCTTCAAACCCCGCCTCCAGGAGCCGCCTCCTGACCTTGGAAACGACCGGCTGGAGGTAGTACTTCGCCTGTTTGGCCAGCTCGTCCGTGTTCAGGTCCTCGGGGGTCCCGCCGGAAAGGAGGCTCTTCACGTCGTCCAGATCCATGCCGGTCTGGCAGATCAGGCGCCCGTCCGGCGTGAGCTCCAGCATCCACTCCCCGTCGGCCAATTGCAGCGCCAGGGCTCCGCCCGGCTCCAGCTCGTAGAAGCCCGGCTCGCTTTTGCGGAGCCTGGCCCTCGTCTCCTCCCATCCGACCGCAGGCGCGCCGCTCATGCCGGCCGCTCCGAGGCCCGGGAAGAGGCCGGCTCGGCCGCGGCTCCGTGCGCGAGCCTGGCCTTCAGGGCCTCCAGCCGTTTGGCATTCTCCTCCAGCTTGGGCAGATGGTACTTCTGATCCACGCGCACGACCCGCTCCAGCAGCTCCACCGCCTCCCTGAGCCGGCCCAGTTGCTCGTAGCAATGGGTCATCAGATACCAGGCGCCGCCGACCCGCAGGTCGTCCCGCACCCGCTCGGCCAGGGCCAGGCTCGTCCGGCAGCAGGCCAGGGCCTCCTCCGGCCGGTCCTGAGTCAGGTAGGTCCGGGCCATCATGCGCCAGGCGTCGGCCATGCCCGCGTGGTTGCCGAGCCGGCGCATGAAGGTCAGCGACTGCTCATAGTGCCGCATGGCCTCCTCGTACTGGCCGGTCTCGCGGGCCACGAGCCCGAGGTCCGAATAGAGCACCGCCATGCCCATCTCGTCCCCGGTGCGCCGCATCAGGTCCAGCGCCTCCAGATAGTAGGCCTTGGCCCGTTCCCACTCGCCGGCGTCGGCGCGCAGGTTGCCCAGGTTGGCCAGCGTCGTGCCGATGCCCCGCTCGTCGCCCAGGATCTTCTGGAGCTCCAGCACCTCCTGGTAATAGGCCAGGGCCTGCTCCCGCCTGCCGCTCACGGCGCAGATGTTGCCGAGGTTGCCGAGCGTGGCCGCCATCGCCCGCCGGTCCCCGCTGAGCCGGTCGCATTCCAGCGCCTGCACGTAGCAGACGTAGGCCTCCGTGTAGAAGCCGCGCGAGAAGTGGTCGTTGCCCTGCCGGTTGAGCTGCTCTGATTGCGTGGACAGCATGGAGGTCAGGCGCGGAGGGCTTGTTCGACCGCCGGCTTCGCGCCGGTGAGGACCGAAGCGCCGTCCCCGACGAGGATCGCGTCGAAGTCGAGCTTGAGCAGGCGGCGCAGGCCGTCCTTCGCCTTGGCCGGGTCGGCGTATTTTTCCTGGGGCAGGAGCCTGAGCGTGCCGGGCGGCTTCCCGATCAGCGCGTCCCCCACGATCAGGACGCCCTTCCCCTGCTGGATCAAGAGCGCCGACTCCCCGCGCGACTTCTGGTCCTGGAGCCGGACGACCCAGATGCCGCCCGGCAGCAACTCCCCGTCTTTGTAGGTCCGGTCGGCCTTGATCGTCATTTCAGGCGCGTCCGCTTCCGGGACCATGACTTTGCAGCCGAACTCGGTCCGGCAGGCCGCGGCCTCCCGCTCGTGGTCGCGGTTGGTCAGGACGAGATAGTCCACCGGGCCGCGCCGCTTGATCTCCGTCTTCACCTCGGCGGTCATGGGCGGAGGGTCCACGAGGACGCGGTGCTCCCCGACGGTGAGGAACAGCCCGTTGAAGTCGAGCTGCTTCTCCTCCGAGAACCAGGACCACTGCCAGATGCCGGGGAACAGTTGCTTCATAAGAGAAGAGCGTATGGCTTATGGCCTATGGCGTATAGCTAATAGCTACACAAGATGCAGGATACGGATTTCTGTGTCCTTCGTCTCACGTCGAACGTCTCACGTTTCACGTCTTCTAAAGAGAGGCGACGGCGTCTTTGACGACCTTCGCGACTTTGATCCGGATGTCGTCCTCGTTCGGCAGGTCCATGATGTCGTCCTCGGGGATCGTGATGAACTTGCGGTTGGAGCCCTTGGTGAGGGAGATCAGGAACAAGCTGTTGGAGGGAGTCACGGGAATCACGACCTGCACGGCCGCGTCAACGTCCTTCACCAACTCCAGGAACTTCTGCTTGCCAGCCTCGATTTCATCCACGTCGGCGGCTCCCTTCCTGCTACATCCTCGACGGCGTACCGGCCAGCAGCTTGTCCACCTCCGCGAGGATCACGTCCGGGCCGGCCAGGTCCATGTTGCCGACCCGCTGCCAGCGGATCACCCCGTCCCGGTCAATGATGTAGACGTTCGGGATGAACCGGCCCCCGCCGTAGAGCTTGTCCGTGACCTTCTCCGGGTCCACGAGGTACGGATAGGTCACCTTGACCGGAAACTGGGAGAGGAATTCGAGGATGGCCTTCTTGGAATTGCCGGACGAATTCACCCCCACGACCGCCACGTCCTTGCCTCTGGTGGCCTCGTACACCTTCTGCAGGTTGGTCCCCTGCATCAGACAGGGCTCGCAGATATGGAACAACCCGAGCACGACCACCTTGCCCTTCAGGCTGTCCAGCGAGACGGTCTCGCCGGCGACCGAGGTCAGGGTGAAGGTCGGGGCCTTCTCGCCGACCTTGAAGAAGCTCTTGGCCGACACCGTCGCCGCGAGCGCGGCGAGCAGAACCGGCGCCAGCAGCATCACGATGATCCGTTTCATGACAGCCTCCCTCAATGGCAACAAAGAGCTTATGGCATATGGCGAATGGCAGTAGAACCCAAAGCAGATAATTCCTGAGCGACTGGCCATCAGCTATGTGCCATATGCTCCGTCGGAGAGCTATGGTAGCACGGCGAAATTTTGAGGGGCAACAGGGGAGTAAACGCGCCAATCGTCGCTCGTCGTTCGTGAAGCGTGGGATGGGAAATCCAGTCCCTCCCTCACGAGAGACGAAAGACGAGCGACGCTCCTCGGCAGACGGTTAGAAGAGCCCGAGCTGCAGCTCTTCCGCTTTCGTGAAGGGGATGGGATAGCGTTCGGTGAAGCAGGCGTTGCAGTAGAGGTCGGGGGAGCCGGGCGCAGCCTTGAGCATCCCGTCCAGGCTCAGGTAGGCCAGGCTGTCGGCCGTGATGTACTTTCGGATCTCCTGGACCGAGTGGCTGGAGCCGATCAGCTCCTTCTTGGTCGGGGTGTCGATGCCGTAGAAGCAGGGCGAGAGGATCGGGGGCGAGCTGATCCGCATGTGGACTTCCTTCGCGCCGGCGTGCCGCAGCATCTTGACGATCTTGCGGCTGGTCGTTCCCCGCACGATCGAGTCGTCCACGACCACCACCCGCTTCCCGCTCAGCACCTCCTGCACCGCGTTCAGCTTGATCTTCACCCCGAAGTGGCGGATGCGCTGCTCCGGCTCGATGAAGGTCCGTCCCACATAGTGGTTCCGGATGAGCCCGTTCTCGAACGGAATGCCGGCGCCCTCCGAGAAGCCCAGCGCCGCCGGCACGCCCGAGTCCGGGACCGGGATCACGATGTCCGCGTCCACCCAGGCCTCCTTGGCCAGTTGCCGGCCCAGGGCCTTGCGGGTCAGGTAGACCGCGTGGTTCCCGAAGATGCGGCTGTCCGGCCGGGCGAAGTAGATGTACTCGAACACGCACTGGGCCGGCTTGGCCCTCGCGAAGGGCTTGTAGGAAGTCACCCCCTCCTGGTTCAGGACGACCAGCTCGCCCGGCTCGATCTCCCGCACGTACTCGGCCCCGATCAGGTCGAAGGCGCAGGTCTCCGAGGCCACCAGCCAGGCCTCCCGCAGCCGGCCCAGGCAGAGGGGCCGGAACCCCCAGGGATCGCGGGCCGCGACGATGCCCTGGTCCGTCAGGATCACCACCGAGAAGGCGCCGCGCACCTGGCTCAGCGCGTCAATCACGCGGGACAGGAGCGAGTCGGCGCGGGACTGGGCGATCAGGTGGATCATGACCTCGCTGTCCGAGGTGGACTGGAAGATCGCCCCGTAGGCCTCCAGTTCGTTCCGGAGCATCTGCGCGTTGATGAGGTTGCCGTTGTGGGCCAGGGCCAGGTTGCCGAGCGCGAAGTTGACGGTCAGCGGCTGGACGTTCTTGAGGTTGCTGCCGCCCGCTGTCGAATAGCGGTTGTGGCCGATGGCCACGTGGCCGGGCAGCCGCTTGATCACCGGCTTGGTGTAGATGTCGGCGACGAGCCCCATGCCCTTCTCGACGTGGAATTGCTCCCCGTCGGAGGACACGATGCCGGAGCCCTCCTGCCCCCGGTGCTGGAGCGCGTAGAGGCCCAGGTAGGTCAGGTTGGCCGCCTCACGGTGGCCGTAGATGCCGAAGACCGCGCACTCCTCGTGGAATTTGTCGGGGGTGGTCAGCATCATAAAGCGCATCTCGTCGTTCGTGAAGCGTGCTGCGTCACGTGCAAAAGGGCTCGATCTTCCATATTTTGCGCTTCACGCTTCACGAGGTTCGAGCGACCGTTCCAAGCCGTTCGCCCAGAAGTCATGGAGCCGGGCCACATCCGCGTCAATCCGGCAGGCCGGCCCCTTCCGGTCCGCCTCCACCTCTACGATGAGGCGGTCGCCTCCCACCGTCCCGATCGCCTCCGCGGGCACGCCCAATTCTCCGGCCAGCTTGAGCACCTTGTCCCGCTGGGCCGGGCCGACCGAGAGGATCACCCGCGACTGACTCTCCCCGAACAGGAGGGCGTCCCGCCTGAGCCCGTTCGCCTTCAATCGTACCACAGCACCGAGTGTTTGAGCAGGAGCGGACACACAGGATTCAGCCAGCGCTACAGCCAGTCCTCCATCGGAACAGTCATGCGCCGACTTGACCAGGCCCTCGCGGATCAACTTGAGCACGCAGACCTGCATCCTCTTTTCCGTCTCCAAGTTGAGCGTCGGCGGGGCCCCCTGCTCCCGATGGTGGACCACGCTCAGATATTCCGTCCCGCCCAGGTCCTCCCCCGTCTCGCCCAGGAGGAGGATCGCGTCGCCTGCCTCCTTGAACCACTGGGTCATCGCCCGGTCCGCCGGCTCGATCAGACCGACCATGCCGAGCATCGGCGTCGGATAGATCGAGAGCCCGTTGGTCTCGTTGTAGAAGCTGACGTTCCCGCTGACGACGGGAACCCCGAAGGCCTCGCAGGCGTCCTTGATCCCCTCGATCGCCAGGACGAACTGCCACATGATGTCCGGCCGCTCGGGGTTGCCGAAGTTCAGACAATCGGTCAGCCCGATCGGCTCGGCGCCGGAGCAGACGAGATTGCGCGCCGCCTCGGCCACCGCGATCGTCGCCCCGACGTAGGGGTGCAGCAGGCAATACCGGCCGTTGCAGTCCACGGTCAGGGCCAGGGCCTTGTCCGTTCCCTTCACCCGCACGACCGCCGCATCCGAGCCGGGCCGGACGAGCGTGTTCGTCCGCACCATGTGGTCGTACTGCTGGTACACCCACCGTTTGCTCGCGATCGTGGGGGATTCCAGCAGCGACAGGAGGACAGCCGTCGCGTCCTTCACGTCCGGCAGGAGATCGAGGTTGAGCGACTGGAGGTGCTCCTGATAGGTGGGCGGCGCATGGGGCCGCTCGTAGCGGGGCCCGTCCTCCGCCAAGGCTCGGGCCGGAATCTCCGCCACGACGACCTTCTCGCCTTGCTGTCCCTTGTCCCGCACCCGCAGGACTCCGTCCCCCGTCACCCGCCCGACCACCGCCGAGTCCAGGTCCCACTTGCGGCAGATGGCGAGAACTTCCTCCTCACGGCCTTCCTTGGCGATCATCAGCATCCGCTCCTGCGATTCGGAGAGCATGATCTCGTAGGGGATCATGCCCGGCTCGCGCCGCGGCACCTGTGTGAGGTCCAGGTCAATCCCCGTCCCACCCCGCGAGGCCATCTCGCAGGAGGAGGAGGTCAGCCCCGCCGCCCCCATGTCCTGGATGCCGACGAGCAGGTCCTTCTCCATCAATTCCAGACAGGCTTCCAAAAGCAGCTTCTCCGTGAAGGGATCGCCCACCTGCACGGTCGGCCGCTTGGACTCGGAGGTCTCGTCGAAGGCGTCCGAGGCCATCGTCGCCCCGTGGATGCCGTCCCGCCCCGTCTTCGAGCCGACGTAGATGACGGGATTCCCGATCCCCGAGGCCTTGCCCTTGAACAGCCGGTCCTTCCGCGCGATGCCCAGGCAGAAGACGTTCACGAGCGGGTTGAGCGCATAGATGTCGTTGAAGACGACCTCGCCGCCCACCGTCGGCACCCCGATGCAATTGCCGTAGCCGGCAATCCCCGCCACCACGCCCTTGAACAGGTGCCGGTTCTTGGCCTGCTCCAGCGAGCCGAAGCGGAGCGAATCGAGCAGCGCAATCGGGCGCGCCCCCATCGTGAAGATGTCCCGCAGGATGCCGCCCACCCCGGTCGCCGCCCCTTGATAGGGCTCGATGAAGGAGGGGTGGTTGTGCGACTCCATCTTGAAGACCGCGCAGAGCCCGTCCCCGATGTCCACCGCGCCGGCATTCTCCCCCGGCCCCTGGACCACCCGCAGCCCGGTCGTCGGCAGCTTTCTCAGGTGGACGCGGGAGCTCTTGTAGGAGCAGTGCTCCGACCACATGACCGAGAACATGCCCAGCTCGGTCAGGTTTGGCTCCCGCCCCAGAATCTCGACGATCTTCTTGTACTCCTCGTCCGACAGCCCATGCTGCGCGATGAGGTCGTTGGTGATCGGCTGATCTGCAGCTTTCATAAGGCCTGTCGTCTGATTTCCTGATCCATGGAGCGCAACTTGGCTGCCTCCTTCACTTTCCAGCGGGCGACCCAGCCTCTCTTGTGGGGCTTGCACAGCCCGCAAGCCCGCCGCTTCCGCTTATAAGTCTTGCGCATAGGCGCAACGTCCAGAGCTAGAGAACCTCGAACTCCATCTGCTTGAGGTTCGCAAGCGGTACCCGGCTCTTGACCCTGAGGATTTCCACACCGACAACCTGATTCTGCTCGTTATAGTCCAGCACGACGCCGGGCTCCACCTCCTCAGACTCGATAATCTTGGAGTCATCCAGGCGCAGGTAGATCGCATCGGCCTTTTCATCAAAATGCACTTTCATAGTCGGCCTCGCTGGGTTCGATCGAAGTAGACGCTGACAATAAGCCAAGGGCTGACAGTGGGATTATAGATCACCCTCAACACTCTGTTGCCAAATTCGGGGATGGGGGCCAATGAGTGACGAAGTCCTGCGTCTACACGGTCTGGCTCAGTTCGTACAGGGTGCTCAAGAACTAGGACGACCCAGTCTTTCGATATTTCGCGCTCGGCAATCACCTTTGCGGCATGAGCCGTCAACGCATAGGGAAAGTCTTCCGGCATACCGTAAGGTCAGACTTTCACCGCGGGCGGCAGGTACGAAAGAATATGCGCATGTAGCTCAGACCGGCCAGCACCTGCTCGCGGCGAAGCTGATAGGCCTCCTGCACCGATTCAAAGGGTTCGCCAGCAGCCAGCGCGCCAACCACGGTGGCGACATCAATCCGCGTGCCGGCCAGACACGGCTTGCCGAAGCGAACATTCGGGTCCATCGAGATGCCGGGAAAGATTTCCATAGCCGTCACCTCTCAATTCTTGGACGAATGGGTCCGAATTTCACGAACCACATCGTCCACCGGAATGCCTCTACCCGCATCCAGTTCCTCAAGACCTGCCAGAATCCCCTGCTCCTCGTCCTCGCTGAGGGTT
Source organism: Nitrospirota bacterium (assembly GCA_040757595.1). NCBI lineage: Bacteria > Pseudomonadati > Nitrospirota > Nitrospirota bacterium. Next base: position 11,454 of record JBFLWP010000001.1, read on the forward strand.
TCAGGCGGCTCCATCGGCTCGATCGAATAACGGCCCTGCGGCAGCTCTCTCAATTCCTTTGGAAGATGACTCCCATCCCACTCGATGACTTTTGGTTTCATGTGAGACATCCCATTGCCAACGGATCGAGAACATGCCCAGCTCGGTCAGGTTCGGCTCCCGCCCCAGAATTTCATGCTATCGCTGACACCACATATTCATAAAGCTCCTTCTTGGAAGTCCGCTTACGAATCTTCTCTATTGAAGTACGATGAAATCCGGCAGAGCGAAATATCTCAGCATATATACTCTCAACAGGAACCATAACATCATAAAACTTTGAGTTACCAACCACATAAAAGACCGCCGCACCTGATGCCAACACCCTCCGCAACGAGTACACATGCAGGACCGCATCTTCAAAGTATTTATGGACGTATCTGGCTAGGACTTCGCTATGACCTCGAATCTTCTCGATCATCGCGTCGAAATCCCGATCGGGAATAATAACGGACTTGTTTGGCTTCCACTTCATGAGGTTACTCGTCGCACAACCCCACGTACCGCCGATAGCCTGCCAGTCAAGCTCGCCGGCCTGCCTTCCAGACTTAAGGTATCCAAGCCAATACATGTAAGGCCGCAACTCACGGATATAGCTCATGCGATTAGGGTAGGGCGGAGAGGTAATAACTGCGGTAAAGTCACGGCGCGGCAGCACCTCGATCAAGTTCCTTGAGTCCCCTAGGTGCACCTTAATGCTGCCACTGCCTGCAGGAACACGGGCAGAGGCAGCAACTTCTTCAAACACTCTCCAAAACAATGGGCCAAGGGAGGGCACGAAGTCATCTTCAAACAGCGCGGAGCTGTGAGTCCGCTTACGAAAGGACATTGATTGATGACCGAAACTCACGTTTGCAACCTGAATCGCAGCACGACAAAAAGCAATCCTGAGCAAATTCTTGACCGACTCCGACAGAGAAGATGAAGAGAGCAAACCGAAGAGGTGCGCCAACGTTGCAAGGTCAGACTTATTCCACCACTTTTCAATCTCATGTAGGTCTGGAACCCAATGGCCCTCCTTGGATCGACAGGTCCTGCTTTGGCACGCTCTGCGCAAAAACAATCTCGCCCGTGAAATGTCGCTCTCGCTGTAAGTAGTGCACTTCGCACGAGCCAGCCAGACTAAAAACGGGTTGATGTCAACCGTATGACATCTCAATCCGGCTTGAGAGCAGACTAGCGCTGTTGTTCCAGTCCCACAGAATGGATCCAAAACTAAGTCAGTGTCGCGCAGTTCCGAGACAAGTCGTTGGACCAACTGTAAAGAATAGGCAGGAGTAAGTCGAAGCCAACCGTGCCGACCTTGCCCCTCGTTACCTTTGAAGGTTAAGTGTTCTCTCCGGCCAAGCGGAACTGTTCTAGACGCTATATCTTCGAAGAGCAGAAGAGTTCTCTCATTTTTCACGAAGGAGACTCCTTAACACACTTTCGACCTCTCTCCTTAACGTCGTTGAGTTCCGCCTGAAAAACCGAGCCAAATCATATCCCACAATATCTCGCATGAAAACATATGTGCTCGTGAGATCAGAGCCCGTTGTTGTACCTCTCAGAACGAGCCAGCGAGCACGCTGATACCGCTCGGCAACATCGGAGTCGATTTGCGTGGACAGCAGTCCTACAATGGGCAAATAATGGAAGGCGTATGCATTCGAGGCGTTAGCAACATCAGCGTTTTGCCGCTTTGAATCTTTGCTTTTATATCCCTGTCTCACCTCGAATACTGCCCCGTTCAAGGAACGTCTCGTCTGAGCGTTTAAAGCGAGATGACCTGCCGCACGAGAGAGCCATGTTTCAACACGGTCGCGTTTGATGCGGTCAGGGATTTGTGCAATAGGGATTCGCGCGTCAAGGGATAAGGTCCTTTTACGTCCTTCACTCCCCGGTACAGTATATGACCAGTTCGCATCAGCCTCTGAAAGGCCAAGGTGGTCACGCAGGATCTGATTGAATAGCCACTGGCAGCCGATTCCAATTTGGCGGTACACCGATGTCATTCCACCTGCCGCCTTGTGAGCAGCATACATAAGAGGCGAATCCAACCCGAACCACGCATAAAAGGGATCGGCGCGATATAGAGCCTGAAAATCTGAGAGGGAGAAACCACCCTTTCGACCATGCCCCAGCCGTGGTCGATACTTCGCGCAAACCCTTACCGCATCGACTACAAGAGCAAGATACTGGACATCATTTCCTTTGGCGTTCAGGTCCTCTCCTCCTTCTCTTCAACCTGAATCATGCGCGAAGCGTTGATCGCAAGTTATTGGACGCTGCTAGCGACGCGGATGTGCACGAAGTTATGCCGTTGCACTGAACCCTACCTATTAGGTAAGGTTCAGCGGGATGCCCAAAGGACCCCGTACACTGCGTATTACTTTTGGTGCGGAGACGCTGACTCACTATGGCGGCGTGTACCTTCTTCATCGGTTTCTCACCCGCATCGGCTTCAAACACGCGCTCGCGCAGGACATCCGCCTTGTGCAACGCAACAATCGTTACAGCGCTGGCGAGATGTTTCTGGCCGTGCTCGACCCGATGATCCTCGGACTCGAACGGATCGAGACCACTCAACTCCTGCGGCAGAACGGCGTCTTTCAGTACCTGACCGGGCTGCCAAGCTATCCCGAGGCGACCACGCTCCGTCGCTTCCTGCTGCGGGTTGCCCCTGGCGGCCTGCAGCGGTTGCGGGCCTTGCACGATCGCGTACTCCGCCGCATGCTGAGTCAGCCCCGGCGCCCCTCGCGGCTGATCTTCGATGTCGACTCCACCGTCTTGGTGGTCTATGGCAAGCAGGAGGGGGCCCGCATTGGCTACAACCCCATCAAGCGCGGGCGGTCTTCCTATCATCCCCTGTTGTGCTTCGAGGGCCAGAGCAAGGACTTCTGGCACGGCGAATTGCGCGCGGGCGATGCCCATACCGCGACGGGCACGCGCGACCTGCTCGCGGCGTGTTTTGCGAAGATCCCGGCTGGCGTCCGGTTGACGATTGTCCGCGCGGACAAAGGGTTCTACGACCACACGCTGGTCGAGTGGCTCGAAGCGCGGCGGGCTCGTTTCGTGATCGTCGCCCGGCTGACGGCGCCCATCAAACGCAAGCTGCCGCACCTGCGATACACTAGCCCCAGTCGTGGCATCGAGGTTGCCGAGTTTCGCTACCAACCGACCCATTGGCCCCGTCTCTACCGGTTCGTCGTCGTCCGACGGCTCCAGCCCGAGGAACCGACGGATCAGTTGACGCTCTTCAAACTCGGCCGGTATCACTATCAGGTCCTGGTCACGAATCGCCCCTTGCGTCCCCTCAACCTCTGGCGGTTCTACAACGACCGCGCCGGGGTCGAGCTGCTCATCAAACAGCTCAAAGGGGATTACGCGATGGGCAACATCCCAACCCGCCACTTCTTTGCCAACGAGACCTACTTCCATCTGCTCCTGCTCGCCTACAATCTGGTCAACTGGTTCCGGCGGTTGTGCTTACCAGAGGAATTTCAGCGCGCCACGTTGCAGACGTTGCGGAACAAAATCCTGCTCATGCCCGCCCAGCTTCTTCGAACTGGCAATCGCCCGCGGCTCGCTCTACCAGCTAGCGGAACCAGGCAGGCGGCATGGGAGTACGCCATGCAGAGGATCGAACATCTCAAACTGTGAAACCATCACTTTTCACGCCGGATTCAGGTTCAACTCTCAGTGCACACTCTTTGAAATATCGCTGCCCGAAGAACTCCAACAGCCAGGCACCCGCCTGGCCGGTGTCAGAGGCGCCGGAGCGGTTGGCCATGTCCTTACCTGGCATTGGGCGCATCAGCGCCTCTTTAACGCACCGCCACCGTTCTGGTGACTTCGCGACTGAGTTCTTTGCCCTCGGCGGCGCGGGTCAGGGTCACGAGGCCCGTGTAGGCGCCGGTGGTCCAGGATTTATCCTTGCGGCGCTTGCCGACGTAGACGAAGCGGCGCGCCTGGGTCTTCTCGATCTGCTCCTCTTCTTCCAGCACCGCCTTCCCATCAGGGCCGGTGATCCGAAACCGGAGCCTGTCGCCGGCCTGGACGCCGAACAGGTCCACCCAGAGAACCAGGGCCGGGGCGGTCGCCGGGAACGGCCCGTCTTCCCGCAAGCCGCTCCGGATCATCTCGACGCTCGGCTTGCTGCTGGCGAAGCCGGCGTTGTAGAGCGCCACCTCCTCATAGGGCACCGGCGCGGACGTCCGCCACAACATGGTCCCCGCAAACCCGCAACCGGAGCCCACCGTCCGTCCCGTGAAGGGGTCCACCGCCAGGCCGTTGTGCCGCACGGTCAGGTGTGCGTGGGGAAACTCCGTCTGACCGGACAGGCCCACGAGCCCCAGTTGCTGGCCAGCCTGCACCCGCTCGTTGGCCCTGACCACGACGCTGCCCTTCCGCAGGTGGCAATATTGGGTTTCCCAGCCTTCCCCGTGCTCGACCAGCACCCCGTTCCCGCACTCCTTCCCCTTGATCCTGGCGCGAGAAGCCGCATCCGTGAGCGCCACGTCCTCCATCCCGTCCCGGACGTTCTTCACGACACCCGGCGCGCTCGCCACGACCGGCACCCCCTTGGCCATCACCGCCAGGTCCCGGATCGCGAAGTCGGTCCCGTCATGTCCGTTGTAGGTCCGTTTGCCGCAGCGGAAGTCCTGCGCCTCTGCGGAGGGGTCCATGTCCACGTAGTTGGCCGCCCAGCAGGTCTCGCCGAGGGTGCAGGCGAGCGGCAGCCCCAGGCCCTCCGCTTCGACCGGATTCGAGGCGGCAGAGGCGTTGGGAACCGCAAGGCACAGGCTCAACCACAGAACAACAGCCGGCTTCCTAAGCCAATCGAAGGCCGTCGCGGAGGCCCTTCGTCCCACCGTGCTCAGAGAGCAACCTCCAGCGGAACCCGCTTCAGGGAGCTCACTTTGAGCACTGAAAACCCGATCACATTGCCGGCTTCGTCCACCTTTTCCATAACCAGGTCGTTGCTGGTCTCCCGGAAATACCCCGGCTTCTGGTCAAAGAGCACTTCCAGATAGTCTCCCTCCGGGTCGTACCAGATTTTCACTTTCCTCTCGGCCATAGTTGCACTCCCTTCTTGATCGTGTCCGTGAGATAGGCCGTGAGTACAAAGGCGTCCGCCTCCGCGATCTTGACCACTACGCACAGGTATTTGTCGCCGACCTTCGTCCCGAAATAGAAGCGGTAATAGAGCCTCGACTGCGGATCGCTCAGGGATTCCATGACCGTGTGCGGACCGAGCAAGGTTTCCTCGATCGCCCGCTCACGCCCGGCCATCTCCGGATGTTCGAGAATGTGCGCGAGCCGCTCATCGGTCAACCGGATGGATAGCCCCTGATAGTCACGGAGAACTTTCACCGCTCTCCCGCTCGGAGCACCAAGGCCATTGGGACTTTCAGACCGGCTGCGCTACCCAGTTAAAACCGTCTTCGGTTGGAGCTTGGCCTTCTTCAGCGCGTCAAGCATGGAGAGGAAGATCAGCCGTCCGTCGTCGTTGCCCAGGACCGCCTCGGCGCACCGTTCCGGGTGCGGCATCATGCCGAGCACGTTGCCGGCCGCGTTCCTGATGCCGGCGATGCAGTCAAGCGAGCCGTTGGGGTTGGCCTCGTCCGCGACTTCCCCGTCCGGCGTACAGTAGCGGAAGACCACCTGAGCGTTGGCTTTCAGTTGGGAGAGGGTGACGTCGTCCGTGTAGTAGTTGCCGTCCGCATGGGCGATGGGAATCTTGAGCACCTGCCCCGGCTCGCACCGGCCCGTGAAGGGCGTGGCCGCGTTCTCCACCCGCACGTGCACGTCCTTGCAGATGAAGGAGAGGGACCGGTTGCGGAGCATGGCCCCGGGCAGCAGGCCGGCCTCCAGGAGAATCTGGAAGCCGTTGCAGATGCCGAGGACCATGCCGCCTGCGTCCACGAACTTCTTGACCGCGCCCATGACCGGCGAGAACCGGGCAATGGCGCCGGTGCGGAGGTAGTCGCCGTAGGAGAAGCCGCCGGGGAGGATCACCGCGTCGAGCCCGGCCAGGTCCGTGTCCTTGTGCCAGATCTCCCGCACGGTCTGGCCCAGGACCGAGCCGAGCACGTGGACGCAATCATGGTCGCAGTTGCTTCCGGGAAAGACGACGACGCCGAAATTCATGGGTAGTTTTAAGTTTTGAGTTTTTAGTTTTGAGTTAGGCCGCCCTTAACTAAAAACTCAAAATTCAACACTCAAAACTCACTGTGTCAGTTCAAACCGGTATTCTTCGATGATCGTGTTGGCCAGGAGCTTCTCGCACATGGCCTTGACCTGCGCCTCGGCCTTGGCCTTGTCCTCCTCTTCGAGGTCCAGCTCCAGGTACTTGCCCATCCGCACGTTGCCCGCGTTGGCGAACCCCAGGGTCTCCAGCGCATGCTCGATCGCCTTCCCCTGCGGGTCCAGTATGCCAGGCTTCAAGGTGACGTGAATCTTGGCTCTCACGATTGCCGCTCCCGTTTCGACGTCTCGGTCAGGCTGCCGATGTACCGTCGCACCCAGAGAATCCCTCCGATCGTCCCCAGTCCCGCGAACGACAGGGCCGCGAATGACCAGCGCCACACCGGGTCCGGCGTGTGATAGGCCATGAGGGCCACGGCCGACGCCCAGACGAGGATGGCCGCGATCAGCCCATAGTCCATCAGGCGCTGCGCGATCGTCCGTCGCTCCGGGGCCGGCTCAGGCACAGACACGGCGGAGCACCTCCTGGTAGGCCTCCTCGATCTTGCCCAAATCCTTCCGGAACCGGTCCTTGTCCATGGACTCCCTGGTCTTCTGGTCCCAGAACCGGCAGGTGTCCGGCGAAATCTCGTCCGCCAGGACCAGCTTGCCGTCGTGCAGGCCGAACTCCAGCTTGAAGTCCACGAGCACCAGGCCCCGCTGCTGGAAGAACGGCACCAGGAGCCTGTTGATCTGGAGCGCCCGGGCCTTGATGTCCGCGACCAGGGACGGATCGGCCAGCTTCATGAGCCGGATGTGCTCGTCGGTGATCAGCGGATCGCCCAGCGCGTCGTTCTTGTAATAGTACTCGACGACCGGCGGCTCGATCTTCTCCCCTTCCGTGAGCCCCAGCCGCTTCGCCAGGCTGCCGGCCACGACGTTCCGGACCACCACCTCGATCGGGACGATCGTGACCTTTTTGGTGAGCATCTCGCGATCGCTCAGCCGCTCGACGAAGTGGGTCGGGACCCCTCCCTCCTCCAGCAGCCGGAACAGACGCTCGGAGACCCGGTTGTTGACAACGCCCTTCTCGACGATCGTCCCGCGCTTCTGGGCGTTGAAGGCGGTCGCGTCGTCCTTGAAATACTGGATGACGCGGTCGGGCCGGTCCGTGGCGAAGAGCTTCTTGGCCTTGCCTTCGTAGATGAGCGCGCCCTTCGTCATGGTCTTAGCCCCGCCGCTTGCGTTTCGCGCTGCTTCCGAACACCCGCCGGTAGATCGTGCCCAGGTGTCGGAGGTAGTACTTGGGGTCGAAGCAGGCCTGGACCTGGGCTGGCGTGAGGTACCTGGTGACCAGCGGGTCCTTGCCGACCAGGTCCTGGAAGCCGGCCCGGCCCTTCCAGGCCTCCATCGCGCAGCGCTGCACCGCCTCGTAGGCCTCCTTCCGCTGGGCACCCCGGTCCACCAGCTCGAGCAACAGCCGCTGGGAATAGATGAGCCCGCCGGTGAGGTCCAGGTTCTGCTTCATGCGGGAGGGGTAGACCAGCAACGTCCGGATGATCTCGGTCAGCCGGGCGAGCATGTAATCCAGGAGGATCGTGCTGTCCGGCAGGATCACCCGCTCGACGGAGGAGTGGCTGATGTCCCGCTCGTGCCAGAGGGCCACGTTCTCCATCGCGGCCAGGCTGTTGGCCCGCACCACCCGCGCCAGCCCGCAGAGGTTCTCGGAGGCGATCGGGTTCCGCTTGTGGGGCATGGCCGAGGAGCCCTTCTGGCCGGCCGAGAAATATTCCTCCGCCTCCAGCACCTCGGTCCGCTGCAGGTGGCGGATCTCCGTCGCAACCTTCTCGATGCTGGCCGCGAGCAGGGCCAGGCCCGCGAGATAGGCCGCGTGCCGGTCCCGCTGGACCACCTGGCTGGACACGGGATCGGGCGTCAGGCCAAGCTTCTTGCAGACGTAGGCCTCCACCTCCGGCCCCTGGTGCGCGAAGGTGCCCATCGCGCCGGAGAGCTTCCCGACCGCCACCTCCCCCCGCACGACCGCGAGGCGCGCCCGGTGACGCTTCATCTCCTCGTACCAGATGGCCAGCTTGAACCCGAAGGAGACCGGCTCCCCGTGGATGCCGTGGGAGCGGCCGACCATGACCGTGTCCCGGTGCTCGAACGCCCGCCGCTTGAGCACTTCCAGGAGGGCTTCCAGGTCGGCCAGGATGAGGTCCAGGGCCTCGACCATCTGGACAGCCAGGGAGGTGTCCACGATGTCGGAGGAGGTCAGGCCCATGTGGAGGAACCGGGCTTCCTTCCCAACCGGCTCGGCGAGCGACTCCAGAAAGGCGATCACGTCGTGCTTGACGACCTTCTCGATCGCCGCGATCCGGCCCGGGTTGATCCTGGCCTTCTTCCTGATGCGGGCCGTGACGCCGCGAGGCACCTTGCCGGCCCGCTCCAGCGCCTCGCAGGCGAGCAATTCGACCTGGAGCCAGATCTCATACTTGTGCTGCAGCTCCCAGATCGCCTGCATCTGCGGCCGGGTGTAACGCTCGATCATATAAGCCTCAAGGTGCGGGGTGCGAGGCACGAGGCTAGGGGCAAGAACGCTTTCACACCGCTTCGCATGAGCCTACCCCGCGCCCCGCGCCCCGGGCCCCGCGCCCGCCGTTTCGGCTGCCAGCTCGGCCCGTTTCTCCTTCAGCCGCTCCTCGCTCTTGAGCACGTGGTCCAGAATCCCGTTCACGAACTTCTTCGTCTCGTCGTCGGCGAACTTCTTGGCCAGCTCGATGGCCTCGTTCACCGTCACCTTGGCCGGCACGTCGGGCATCCAGAACAGCTCGAAGAGGGCCGCCCGGAGGATGTTCCGGTCCACGATCGGCATGCGGCTGACCTTCCAGTTCGTCGCATAGGCCCCGATCAGCTTGTCCAGCTCGGCCTTGCGGGCGATGACCCCCTCCACGAGCCGGTCGGTGAAAGCCCGCACGTCCTCCGGCGCCGGATGCTGGGTCCAGAAGTCTTCCAGCCAGTCCCCGACCTTCCCGTGGATGTCCCACTGAAAGAGGATCTGCAAGGCCCGCTCTCGTGACTGACGTCTGACGCCCATAGTGCTCGAACGGCCGGATTCCCGTCTCAGCGCCGCGCCCGTTTCCGGAGCCGCCTGCTTTTCCTTTCGAACCTTTCCCCTTTCACGTGCAACTGCCTCATGAGCGTCGCCATCTCGACGGCGGTCCGCGCCGCTTCGGCGCCCCGGTTCCGCTCCGGCGCCCCGGCCCGCTCGAGGGCCTGCTCCACGGTCTCGGTGGTCAGCACGCCGAAGACGACCGGCACGCCCGTGTCCCAGGAGGCCTGCGCGATCCCCCGCGCCGCCTCCGCGCTGATGTATTCGAAGTGCGGCGTCTCGCCGCGGATGACGGCGCCCAGACAGACGACCGCATCGAACCGGCCCGAGGCGGCCAGGCGCCGCGCCACGAGCGGAATCTCGAAGGCGCCGGGCACCATCGCCACCTCCACCGCCTGTTCGCCGGCTCCGGCCTTGCTCAGGACTTCCATCGCGCCGGCCAGGAGACGGCCTGTGACGAACTCGTTGTATTTGCTGACGACGAGCCCGAAGCGGAGCCCTTTGGCGTCGAGGTGCCCTTCCAGGGTCTTCATGCGCGCCGTCCCCCTCCAGACCTCCGGACGGGGCGGACCAGCCGGAAGCGACGAGGGCCCATGTCTTGTCAGGAAACCGGAAGAAAAGGTGGAGCCACCCGCACCTTAGCAGGTTCGCGCGAGGGGTGGCAAGAACTAGATTGTCAGACTTTGTTGAGGATGTGCCCGAGCTTGGTCTTCTTCGTGCGCAGGTACCGTTCGTTGGCCTCGCGCGGGGGAATCTCGATGGGTACCCGCTCCACGACCTTCAGCCCGTACCCCTCGATGCCGACGATCTTGCGCGGGTTGTTCGTGATGAGCCGCAGGTCCCTGATCCCGAGGTTCACGAGGATCTGGGCGCCGACCCCGTAGTCCCGCAGGTCGGGCTTGAAGCCCAGGCGCAGGTTGGCCTCCACGGTGTCGTGGCCCTCGTCCTGCAGCTTGTAGGCCTTGATCTTGTTGATCAGCCCGATGCCGCGCCCCTCCTGGTTCAGATAGAGCAGCACGCCCCGGCCGGCCTTCTGGATGATCTCCATCGCCTTCTGGAGCTGGTCCCGGCAGTCGCAGCGGAGGGAGCCGAAGACGTCGGCCGTGAGGCAGCCGGAGTGGACGCGGACCAGCGTCGGCACGCCGTCGTCCACCCGCCCCTTGACCAGGGCGATGTGCGAGCCTCCGTCAATCTCGTTCTCGAACACGACCGCCTCGAACTCGCCGAAGACCGTGGGAAGCTTGGCGCTGGCCACCCGCTTGATGAAGGTCTCCCGGCGCAGCCGGTGCTCGATCAGGGCCTTGATCGTGACGATCTTGAGCTTGTGCCGCCGGGCGAACTCCGTCAGCTCCGGCACGCGGGCCATCGTCCCGTCCTCGTTCATGATCTCGCAGATGACCCCGGCCGGATAGAGCCCGGCCAGGCGTGCCAGGTCCACCGACCCCTCGGTCTGTCCGGCCCGTTTGAGCACGCCGCCTTTCTGGGCCTTGAGCGGGAAGACGTGGCCGGGCCTGGCCAGGTCGGACGGCTTGGTCCCGGGATCCACGGCGACCCGGATCGTCGTGGCCCGGTCGGCCGCGGAGATGCCGGTCGTGATGTCGCGCCGGGCGTCGATCGAGACCGTGAAGGCCGTCCCGAACGTCGCCGTGTTCTCCGGCGCCTGCGGCGGCAGTTGGAGCTCCTCCACCCGCTCCGGCGTCAGGGCGAGGCAGATCAGGCCCCGGCCGTGCTTCGCCATGAAGTTGATGGCCTGGGGCGTGACCTTTTCGGCCGCCATCACGAGGTCCCCCTCGTTCTCCCGGTCCTCGTCGTCCACCAGGATCACGAAGTGGCCCTTCTTGATCTCCTTGACGGCGTCCTCGATGGAATCGAACTCCGGAGCCATGCGCTCTCCCTCCACGCCGCGCCGCCCCACCGGGCGATCGGCGTCTTCACCATAAAGCCTGGGGGCGGAACTGTCAATCGGAGAGCCTCTCTTCTCCCGCTCCAGCGCCGGCGGCCCGACGCCGCTGCAGCGCCACGGCCACGCTCGCACAGGCAACCAGCGCCAGCCCCGCATAGAGGTGGAAGCCGGTCCCGTAGGTGCCGGTCAGATCCTTGAGCAGTCCGAGCCAGGCCGGGAGGAGGAACCCGCCGAACCCGCCGACCGCCCCGATCAGGCCGGAGGCGATCCCGATCTGCTTCATGAACCGGTCGGAGACGACGCGGAAGACCACGCCGTTGCCGAATCCCATGCTGGCCACGGCCAGAACCAGCAACAGCGCGGCCCACCCCAGGCCGGGCAACGTGCCGGCCGCCGCCGTCAGGGCCGCGATCGCCGGGAAAAGAACCAGGAGCACCTTGAGGCCTCCCAGGTGGTCGGCCACGTAGCCGCCGAGAGGCCGAATGAGGCTCCCGGCCAGCCCGCAGAGCGCCGTGAGCGAGCCGGCCGTCACCAGGTCGAGCCCGTACTGGTCGTGCAGAAAGATCGGCAGGAAGCTGGAGAAGCCGACGAATCCCCCGAACGTCACCCCGTACAGGAAGCAGAGCCAGTAGATGGATCGCAGCCGGAGCAGCTCGCCAGCCGCGTCCCACCAGCCGGATCGCCGCTCCAGCCTGGCCATCCCGCCGTTGCCCCGGACCATCCAGGCGAAGAGAAGGAGCGTGAACAGGATCGGCAGGGTCATCAGGCCGAAGACCCCGTGCCAGCCGACGGCCTGCCCCAGTCGCGGCGCGAGCAGCATGGCGAGCACCGTGCCGCTGTTGGCCGAGGCCGCCACGCCCATGGCCAATCCCTGGTGCGCCGGCGGATAGGCCCGGCTGGCCAGCGGCATCGCCACCGCGAAGCTGGCGCCGGCCACGCCGAGGGAGAGGCCCACGGCCAGCATCTCCCCGTAGCTTGAAGCGGCCAGCCAGCCCCAGAGCAGCGCGAGCAACTCGCACCCGAGCAGGAGCAGGCCGATGGGCTTGGGCCCGAATCGGTCGCTGGCGAGGCCGACGGGCACGCGGAGCAGGGCCCCGCCGAGGAGCGGCACCGCGACCAGCAAGCCCTTCTGAGTGGCGCTCAGGCCGAACTCCTCCGCAATGGACACGCCCAGCGCCCCGATGAGGAGCCAGGCCATGAAGCTGACTTCGAAATGGAGCCAGGCCCCGATCAAGGAGGGCCAATGCCCGCTTCGCAAGGCTTTCAGCATGCTGCCCATACGCCTGCCTGTCGTTGACAGCCCGTCATGTGTCCTTCCCGTTCACGGGGGCCGTACTATAGGGACAGCGCCCTCGGACAAGCAAGGCTGGCCCCTCCGTTCGATCGCGGTTTGGCTCCCGCCGAGGTTCCGTTTATAATCTCCGGAACCGATGGGGAAACCGATTCGATCCAACCGGCGAGACAAGGCCGGCGACCGCCAGGGCCAGCCGCCCAAAGTGGAGACGGACGATCTCGTCGAGATCGAAGCCGACCTCGACGAGACGGAGCTGTCTGAAGAGGGCGAAGCCCTGCACGACCTGCCGCCTCCCCGATCGGAGGAACAGGCGGAGCACCGGGACGGCGCCACCGCGGTCGTCCCGGTCACGACCCTTCAGCGCTACCTGGCCGAGGTCCGGCGCTACCCGTTCCTGTCGAAAGAAGAAGAGCTCCAGCTTTTCCACGAATATCAGGTTCTGGGCAAGCGGGAGGCGGCCGTCAAGCTGATCCTCGCCAACCTGCGCGTCTCCGTCGCGATCGCCTCCGAATACCTGCACACGGGCGCGGACCAGATGGACCTGATCCAGGAAGGCAACGTGGGGCTCATGCAGGCGATCAAGAAATTCGACCCGACCAAGAACGTGCGGTTCCACGCCTACGCCGCCTGGTGGGCCCGGGCCTACATCCTCCGCTACCTGCTCAACACCTACCGGCTCGTCAAGGTCGGCACGACGCAGGACCAGCGCAAGCTCTTCTACAACCTCAAGAAGGAAAAGGCCAAGCTGGAGCGGCAGGGCTTCGCGCCCGACACGAAGCTGCTGGCGGACCGGCTCAACGTGCGCGAGCGGGACGTCATCGAGATGGACCAGCGGCTGGGGAGCTGGGAGTTGTCCCTGGACCAGCCGCTGAGCCAGGACACGGACGGCACGCTGCTGGACATCCTGCCGGCCCAGGAGCAGCCGGCCGACGAGGCCCTGGCGGACACCGAGCTCCGCGAGATCTTCCGGGCCAAGCTGGCCGAGTTCATCAAAACGCTGGGAGAGCGGGAGGAGGACATCCTCCGGAATCGCATCCTGTCCGAGCCCCCCCTCACCCTGGACGACCTGGGCCAAAAGTACGGGATCACCAAGGAGCGGACCCGTCAACTGGAGGCCCGGATCATCAAACGGCTCCGGGACTTTCTCAAAAAAGAAATCAAGGATTTCGACCAGCTCCGCTCGTAAAACATACCTATCCTATTGTTTTTTCATGTCTTTCTTGCCATTTGCTCGCTTGGCCTGCGTGCAAAGAAAATCTCGACCAGGCTCTTGACTCCCCCGGGGGAAGGGCTATCTTTCCCCTCGCTTCCTGCGCTTCTTCAGGCGCGCGACGATATCGGGTGTTTCACCAGGGTTTCTAGGGTCCAACAGAGTCCTCTGAACGGGACCATTCATTATCAGCTTTAGGAAGGAGGAGGTTGGCTATGGCGGCGAAGACTGAGGAAAAGGCGACCACGGGCACGTCGGCGAAGGGCTTTCAGCCCCTGGGCGAGCGGGTGTTCATCACCTACACGGAGGAGATGGAGCGGACCGCCGGCGGGATCTACGTGCCGGACACGGCCAAGGAGAAGCCGCAGCGCGGGACGGTCCAGGCGGTCGGCAAGGACGTGAAGAACCTGAAGGTCGGCGATCAGGTGCTCTTCGACAAGTACTCCGGCACCAAGCTGCGGATCGAGGACGAGGACTGCCTGATCCTGAAGGAAGAGGACGTGCTCGGGATCTTCACGAGCAAGTAAGACGGCCCCGTTTCGACAGTTCGCGAACGACGCAATCGAAGAACGTTAAGGAGGAACGACGATGGCAAAGCAACTGCTGTACAGCGACTCGGCCCGGGCCGCGATCCTGAAGGGCGTCAACCAGCTCGCCGACGCCGTGAAGGCGACGCTGGGACCGAAGGGGCGGAACGCCATTCTCGACAAGAAGTTCGGCGCGCCCACGATCACGAAGGACGGCGTCACGGTCGCCAAGGAAGTGGAGCTGAAGAACCCCTATGAGAACATGGGGGCCCAACTGGTCCGGGAAGTGGCCAGCAAGACGAGCGATACGGCCGGCGACGGCACCACGACCGCGACCGTGCTCGCCCAGGCCATCTACCGCGAGGGGGCCAAGAACATCACGGCCGGCGGCAACCCGATGGAGATCAAGCGCGGGATCGACCGGGCGGTCGAGGCGGTGGTCCAGGAGCTCAAGAAGCTCAGCAAGCCCTGCCAGACTAAGACCGAGATCTCGCAGGTCGGCACGATCTCCGCGAACAACGACAAGACCATCGGCGACCTGATCGCCGAGGCGATGGAGAAGGTCGGCAAGGACGGCGTCATCACGGTCGAGGAAGCCAAGTCCATGTCCACCTCGCTCGACGTCGTGGAAGGCATGCAGTTCGACCGCGGGTACATCTCCCCCTACTTCGTCACCAACGCCGAGCGGATGGAAGCCTCCCTCGAAGAACCGTTCCTCCTGATCCACGAAAAGAAGATCAGCGGCATGAAGGACCTGCTGCCCCTCCTGGAGCAGGTGGCCAAGATGGGCCGGCCGCTCGTGATCATCGCCGAGGAGGTCGAGGGCGAGGCGCTGGCGACCCTGGTCGTGAACAAGCTGCGCGGGACCCTGAACGTGGCCGCGGTGAAGGCGCCGGGCTTCGGCGACCGCCGGAAGGCCATGCTCGAGGACATCGCGATCCTGACCGGCGGGCAGGTCATCTCCGAGGAGCTGGGCCTGAAGCTCGAGAACGTGAAGCTCACGGACCTCGGCCGGGCCAAGCGGGTCACGATCGACAAGGACAACACGACGATCGTAGAGGGCTACGGCGACCCGAAGAAGATCGAGGGCCGCGTGAAGCAGATCAAGGCCCAGATCGAGGAGACCACCTCCGACTACGACCGGGAGAAGCTGCAGGAGCGGCTGGCCAAGATCGTGGGCGGCGTGGCGGTCATCAACGTCGGCGCGGCGACCGAGACCGAGATGAAGGAGAAGAAGGCCCGCGTCGAGGACGCGCTGCACGCGACGAAGGCGGCGGTCGAGGAGGGCATCGTGCCCGGCGGCGGCGTGGCCCTGCTGCGGTGCATTTCCGCGCTGGACAACCTGAAGGACGTGCCGGCCGAGCAGATGGTCGGCGTCAACATCGTCCGCCGCGCGCTGGAGGAGCCGATCCGCCAGATCGTCGAGAACGCCGGCGTCGAGGGGTCGGTCGTGGTGGAGAAGGTGCGGGCGAACTCCAGCTCCTCGTTCGGGTTCAACGCGGCCACCGAGCAGTACGAGGATCTCCTGAAGGTCGGGATCATTGACCCCACCAAGGTGACCCGCTGCGCGCTGCAGAACGCATCCAGCGTGGCCGGGCTCATGCTCACCACCGAGGTCATGATCACCGAGCTGCCGGAGGAGAAGAAGGAGCCGGCGATGCCGGGCCACAGCCACGGCATGGAGGGCATGTACTGAGCGGAGAGCAACAAGAGCCAATGGCGTATAGCCGTTAGCCGGCGGCTCGACGGCCCGGCGGGGTCACTTCCCGCCGGGCCGTTGCTTTTTGGCCAGTGCGGCTTTCAGCAGCGGGCAGCGGCCCGGAGAGTAGAAGAGGCTGCGGAAGACCCGGTTGACCGAGCCGGTGTGCCGCCGGTAATCGGCCGCGAGCCGCTGCATCGCCTCGCGCCGGTCCTTGGCCTGATAGCCCAGCCGGATCGCGCAGCGGGTCAGCTCCTCGGCCCCCTCCGGCAGCGCGTGGGTCTGCAGATCGTGCACCATCTGGAGCTTGTGCTCCACGTCCCGCAGAAAGAGATAGGCCCGGACCAGCCGGTCGTGCTCCATGCCCGAGAGAAGCCCGTGGAGCTTGAAGCGGGAGAGGGAGTCCAGGGTGCCCCGGTTCACGATGCCCGGCAGGCGGTTTCCGCACAAAACCTGAACGGCCTGCACGACGAACTCGATCTCCCTGATGCCCCCCGTCCCCAGCTTGACGTTCCGGCGCTCGTGCCCCCGGAGCGCCATCTTGTCGTCAATCATCTCCTTGACCGCCCGCACCTGCTCTAAAACGGCCTCGGCCTCCCCGGTCTCCGGCCCGGCCCTGAGCCCGAGGGCGAAGGGACGCACGGCCCGCAGGAACGTATGGCCCAGACGCAGATCGCCGGCGACCGGCCAGGCCTTGAGCAGCGCCAGCCGCTCCCAGGTCTGCCCCCTCGCCCGGTAATACTGGGCGTAGCCGGCGAGCGGCCTCGCCAGCCGCCCGACCGAGCCCTCCGCCCGGAGCCGGAGGTCCACCCGGAACACGTGGCCCTCCTGGGTCGCTTCGGTCAGCGCCCTCGTCAGGTCCCTGGCCAGGTATTCGAAATACTCCTCGTTCGGGATCGAGACCGTCCTGGTGGAACCGGAGCGGCCGACCGTGTGCCCCTCGTCGGAGCCGTACACGTAGATCAGGTCCACGTCCGAGCTGAAGTTCAACTCCCCTCCACCCAGCTTGCCCATCGCGATCACCGCGAAGCCGGTCTCGACCGACCGGCCTCCCGCACCCCGGTGCACGGGGATGCCGTATCGGCCCCGCAAATCCGCCGCCACGCTCTCGTAGGCCGCCTGGATCAGCACGGCCGCCAGGTCGGACAGGACCGCAGTGGTTTCCGGCACGTCGGCCAGCCGCAACAGGTCCCTGATCCCGATCCGCAACATCTGCCGCCGCCGGAACCGACGGAGCGCATCCAGCTTCAACTCCATCGCTCCCACGTTGGCGAGCATCGCCCGCAGCTCCTGCTCGAGCGAAAGCTTGGTTGGGCGCCTGACGAGTACCTGCGTCTCCGCCAGCCAGTAGACCAGCAGGGGGTCGCGGATGAGCGTCTGGGCCATGGCCGGGCTGTTCCCGAAGATCGTGCAGAGGAGGTGCAGCATCCGGGGGAAGCCGCGCAGATAGTCGAAGAGCTGGACGCGGTTGACTCCGGCCTCCAGAAACCGCTCCCAGTAGGTGAGGGCCTGGTCCGGATCGGCCGTCTCGCCGACGGATGCCAGCAGCTCGTCCAGGATCTGGGCGAGCAGCCCGCGCGACCGCGGCTCCCCGGCCATCGCCTGGATGTTGGCGTCCGCCCGCTTCGGGTCTGCGAGGCCGTAGGGGGCCAGCAGCGCGATCACTTCCTCCTCGCCCAGACCGGTGGCGAGCAGCAGCCGCGCCGCAGCCCGCGGGATTTCACGTTTCGAGGCGGGAGTCGTCTTGGGCGTCATCGCAGGGATTATACCGGCGGGACGACGAACAGACAACGAAGTGCAATGCCGTCGTGACGCAGGTATACTGACGCACCATGACGCCGGACCGGTTGATCCAGACCCTGCTGCCCTTCTGCCCCCAGGTCGAGGAAGAGGTGCTGCGCGACTTCGTGTTGCGGATGGACGCGGAGTATTTCGCGCAGTTCCGGCCGGAGGACATCGCCCGGCACGTCGCGCTCGTCGCCCAGCTCGATCCGGACCGTCCCTGCCTGGCGGCCGTGACCGAAGCCGAGGGCGGCCTGGTCGAGGTCGTCGTCGTCGCCTACGACTACTTCTCGGAATTCGCGACGATCTGCGGTCTGCTCTCCTCCTTCGGGCTCGACATCCGCGAAGGAGGCGTCTACACCTCGGCCGAAGCCGAGCCGGACGGTCCGGACCGACGCCCCGAGCGGCACTTCCCCTGGCCGAGACGCGCGCGGGCGAGAGGCAGGGCCGGCCTGAGTCGCAAGAAGATCGTGGACGTGTTCCGCGCCGCCCCGATGCCGGAGATGCCCTTCACCGCCGTCCAGCGGCGGCGCTTCGCCGAGGAGCTCGACCGGGTGGTCCGGCTCCTGGACGCCAACCGCTTCCAGGAGGCCCGCGGCCTGGTCAACCGGCGGCTCGTCGAGACGCTCGGCCGCTCCCGCGGCTCCTTCACGGGGCTCCTGAACCCGGTGCAGATCCGGTTCGACAACGACCAGTCCCCGACCGACACGATCATGGACATCCGCTCCACCGACACGCCGGCCTTCCTCTACGCCTTTGCCAACGCGCTGGCGATGCGGGGCATCTACATCAGGAAGGCCCGCTTCCAGAACGTGGGGGCCGAGATCCACGATCGGTTCTTCGTGCGGGGCCGGCACGGGCAGAAGATCGTGGACCAGGAGGAGCAGCAGGAGCTGCGGGTGACCGCGACCCTCATGAAGCAGTTCACCCACTTCCTGACCTGGGCCCCGGACCCGGCCCGCGCCATCGAGCACTTCGACCGCTTCCTGGACCTGATCCTGAAGGAGTCGCGCGACGGCAAGGCCCTGCACTTCCTCAAGGGCAAGGGGAGCCTCCCCCTCCTGGCCCGCCTGCTCGGCACCAGCGACTTCCTCTGGGAAGACTTCCTCCGCCGCCAGTACGACAACCTGCTCCCGATGCTGGAGAGCTACCAGAAGGTTCCGCTCCTCCGGTCCCGCGCGGCCATGGCCCGCGAGCTGCGCCGCCGCCTCGCCCGCTCCCGCACGGACGAGGAGCGGCGGCGGGCCCTCAACCAGTACAAGGACCAGGAGCTCTTCCGCATCGACATGAAGCACTTGATGGAGCCCTCCTCCACCCTGCCGGACTTCTCCCGCTCGCTCACCGACCTGGCCGAGGCGGTCCTGGACCAGGCCGTCCGCGACTCCCAGGCCAAGCTCTCCCGCCTCCACGGCTCGCCCCGCCTGTCCGGCGGCCGCCCCTGCCCCTTCTCGGTGTTCGGGATGGGCAAGTTCGGCGGACGTGAGCTGGGATACGCCTCGGACATCGAGGTCCTCTTCGTGTACGGCGGGCCGGGACGCACCGGCGGCCGCCGTCCGCTCGAGCACAGCGAGTATTTCGAGCGGGTGGCCCAGGACATCCTCCAGCGCATCGAGGCAAAGCAGGAGGGCATCTTTCACATGGACGTCCGGCTGCGGCCTCACGGGGGGAAGGGGCTGCTCGCGAGCCGGTTGGACGAGTTGCGGACCTACTACAGCCCGGCCGGACTCAGCGCGCCGTTCGAGCGGCAGGCCCTGATCAAGCTCCGGTTCGTGACCGGCGACGAGCGGCTCGGCCGGGAGGTGGAAGCGCTCCGGGACGCCTTCGTCTACAGCGGCCGGCCCTGGGACCTGGCGGCCGCCCTGGAGCTACGCCAGCGGCAGGTGAAGGAGCTGGTGGAGCCGGATCAGCGCAACGTGAAGTACAGCCCGGGCGGATTGATCGACGTGGAATATACGGTCCAGTATCTACAGATCATGCACGGCCACGCAGACCCCCGGCTCCGGACGCCCAACACGTTGGAGGCGCTGGCGGCGCTAGGAGACGGCGGCGCGCTGGCGCGGGAGGAGGCGGCCCAGCTCAGGGACACCTACCTCTTCCTCCGGGGATTGATTGACGCGCTCCGCATCGTCCGCGGCGACGCCAAGGACCTGGTGCTCCCCCCGGCCGGGTCGGACGCCTTCGTGTTCCTGGCCCGGCGGATGGGCTACACGACCGAGCGGTGGGAGGAGGGATCGGCGCGCCTGGCCGCGGACATCGCCCGGCACATGGAGCGGACCGCGGCGCTGTTCGCGAGCAAGTTCGGAGACGGCGCGGTCCAGCCGTGATCAGGACCCGACCTTCGCCAGGATCGCCGGCATCTCGTCCTCGCCGAAGGCGCGCAGGGTTTCCGACCGGACGTTCCCCAGGGAACCGGCGCTCATGAGCACGGCGGTCGCGGTCTCGTCGTCCGGGGCCGTAAAGATGAGAACGCCGTCGTACTGCCCCATGGTCCAATAGACGTCTTTGACCTGCCCGCCGGCCTTCTTGACCAGGGCCTTGAACGCAGCCGCCCGCTTCGTCGTGTCCTTGACACCCTTGATCCCCTGCTCCGTCCACCGGAACAACACGATGTAGGTCGCCATCGCGCACCTCCATACCAAGCTTGCTTGAGCCGCTCACTTCGATCACATGTGAGCGGATAGTTTGTTTGCCTCCAGTACAAGCTTGCGCGAGCCGCCCGCTTCGATCACGTGCAGGCAGAGTGGGTTTTGGCCCTGTGGGATATTTTCACTCGCCGTTCGCGTCCGCTTCTTCGTCCAGCCCGGCCAACTCCGCATAGGCCCGCAGCACGTCCGAGACCGAGAGGATTCCGATGATGGTCCGATCCTCGGTCACCGCCAGGTGGCGGACCCCCTTCTGTTTCATCAGCGCGATGGCGGCGGCCAGCGGCTCGCTGTCCTCGATCGTGAGGACCGGCTTGCTCATGCAGAGCTTGACCGTGGCCTCGTTCGGGTCCAATCCCCGCGCCACCGCCTTGCGGCTCAAATCCGTGTCGGTGATGATCCCGATGTAGCGGCAGTTGTCGTCCACCAGGAGCGACCCCACCCGCCACTTGGAGAGCAGCCGGCCCGCCTCCTTCAACGTGGCGTCCTTGTGCACGCTCCGCACGTCGGTGGACATGTAGTCGGCCACCCGCGAGCCGGCCAACGGGGTGCGGCGGTTGCCCTCCGCGCGCAGGGTCTCCAGCTCCGAGATGCAGCTCTCCAGAACCCGCTTGCGCTGCTGGAGGCTCTCCCGTTCCGTGTCCTGGACTCCGCTCTCCTGGGCCTCTTCCGGCAGGTTGACCAGGCCTCCGGCTTCGCCCAGCTTGGCATACTGGTAGGCCTCCAGCAGATCGGAGGATTCCCCGAAGATGCGGCTGATGAGCCGTTCGGTCGCGGCATCGAACTCGTCCAACGACGCGGCAGGCCGGCGTCTGGAGAGGAACGGGCGAAATGCGGCCAACTGCTGCTGCAACCGCTGGATGTCCCGTTCCACGAACAGCCGTCTGGCCGGTCGCCGGCCCGCGCCCTTTTGCATGATCCCCCCTACCGTGACAACCCAACCGACTGCCCGGGAGAAAAAGACTACCTCAACGACCGGGCGAGGCTCAAGGGAGGGGATTCGCCCGATCTGGAGCGGTCACGAATAGGCCCGTTCGTTGTGCTGGCTCAAATCGAGGCCCATGGACTCCTCCTCGGCGGAGATCCGCAGCCCGACCACTCGATCCACCAGCTTGAGGATCGCATAGGTGGCGACGAGCGAGAACAGCGCCGTGACGAGCACGGCCAGCGCCTGGACGCCGAAAAACCCGGGATTGCCGGAGAAGAGGCCGTCGGCTCCGGCCGAATTGACCGACTTCGAGGCCAGCAGGCCCGTCGCCAGAATCCCGACCGCCCCGCCGACTCCGTGGATGCCGACCACGTCCAGCGAATCGTCGTAGCCCAGCTTGGCTTTCCAGCGGATCACCGCGACGTAGCAGAGCCCCCCGGCGACGAGCCCGATCAGGAGGGCGGAGAAGGGCCCGACGTAACCGGCTCCGGGGGTCACGGTCGCCAGACCGGCCACCGCGCCGCTGGCCACCCCCAGCACGGTCGGCGTGCCCCGGTGGACCCACTCGACCGCCATCCAGGTCAGGGCTCCGACAGCCGCCGCCGTGTGGGTCGTGATGAAGGCGCCCACCGCCACGTTGTTTGCGGACAGGGCGCTCCCCGCGTTGAACCCGAACCAGCCGAACCAGAGGAGCCCGGTGCCCAGGAGCGTCAACGGGAGGTTGTGCGGCGCCATGTAGTCGGTCCCGTACCCGCGCCGCGCCCCCAGCATCAGGGAACAGACCAGGGCCGCGACGCCGGAGCTGATGTGCACGACCGCCCCGCCGGCGAAGTCCAGCGCCCCCAGCCTCCCCAGCCAGCCGCCGCCCCAGAGCCAGTGGGCCACCGGACAGTAGACCAGCAGGGACCAGAGGCCGGCGAACAGCAGCAGGGCCCCGAACTTCATCCGCTCGGCAAAGGCCCCCGTAATCAGAGCCGGCGTGATCGCGGCGAACATGAGCTGGAAGACCATGAAGGCCTGGTGGGGGATCGTCGGACCGTAGGTCGGATGGGGCTCCGTGCCCACGCCGTTCAGCCCGACCCATTCGAGGCCGCCGATCAGCCCGGCCTTGTCCGGCCCGAAGGCCAGGCTGTACCCGACCAGAATCCAGAGGAGGGTCACCAGGCAGAGGATCACGAAGCTCTGCATGACGGTGCCCAACACGTTCTTGCTGCGTACCAGCCCCCCGTAGAAGAGGGCCAGGCCCGGCACGATCATGGCCAGCACGAGCGCCGATGAAGTCAGCACCCAGACCGTGTCGGCCGTGTCCACCTTGAGCGGCGTGGGCGCCGGGGCGTCCTGCGCCCAGCCCGTCCCCGCCATCGCCAGCCCCAGGCCCGCTGCCAGTGCGATCAACACCAGACTCGTCAGTCGTCCCGATCGGCTCATGTCCCTCTCCTTCTCCTCCATAGACACAGCAAAGGCGCCGGCAGGAACCCTGCCAGCGCCTTGCTCCACCAGGCGGGGACCGGCCCTACCCGCCGCCTCGTTTCCCCTGCATCTCCTTCTCGTAGAATTCGATCATCCGGGCGATCTCCTCCTTGCTCATCCCCTGCTCCACCCACTTGTGGCTCTCCTGCGAGACCAGATCCTTCGCCACGTCGGGCGACAGCTCCCGCACCATCGGCAGAAACTTGGTGTAGAAATGCTTGGCCACTTCGTAGAAGCCCTGCCAGTGGACGTAGTCCGGCGCGACCTTGGACAGCCCGTGCCTGGCCCTCCGCCCCTCATGGTGCCAGAGCTCGTAAAACACCCATTCGATCGCTTCGTCATAGGGGGTCGGCGTGATCTTTTTCATCGCGAGCAGCTTGTCCATCGCCGCCTTGGACGGCTTGCCGAATTTCTCGTTGTACAGCGTGATCCCCTGGTCCATCTGCGTGAAGAACCGCTCCACGATCTCCTCGCTGTGGCAGGAGGCGCAGACCTGGCGCATGGCCTTTCGCCGGACCTCGTAGTTCTCGAGCCGCGTCGAAACGACCGGCCGGAGGGTCCAACTGATCCGGTCGCCCACGTCGTGGGTCACCTCCTGCGTGTCGGTGGCGCTCATGTGGCAGGTGGCGCAGGTGGGGAAGAGATAGTCCTTCCCCGGGTGCCACTTCTCCGTCGGCTGGGCGAGCTTCATCTTGTCCTTGTTCGCGGTGAACAGCACGCCGTGCTTGCTCTCGTAATAGGCCTCGATCTGGGGATGGTCCGGGCCCATGTGGCACCGCCCGCAGTTCTCCGGCTGCCGGGCCTGGGCGATCGAGAAGCCGTGCCGCGCGTGGCAGGCGGCGCAGGTGCCCTTCGACCCGTCCGGATTCACCCGCCCGATGCCCGAATTGGGCCAGGTGGACGGATGGAGCTTCCCGTTGTCCATCACCTTGACCACGCTCCCGTGGCAGCCGGCGCATCCGGTCGTGATCACTTCCGGCCCTTCCACGACGTTCCCGAGGAAATTGTCGAGGGAATTGGTGAACTGCG
The DNA here is from genome assembly GCA_040757595.1 of Nitrospirota bacterium. Classification (NCBI taxonomy): domain Bacteria; kingdom Pseudomonadati; phylum Nitrospirota; species Nitrospirota bacterium. The sequence continues at coordinate 35,254 of JBFLWP010000001.1, forward strand.
CCCCCTTGGCATGGTGGGACTTCTCGAACTCCCGGGCTTCCTTGTCGTGGCACCTCATGCAGTCCTTGGGCGTCACGAGCGTGGAGATGACCTTGCCGTAGTGGTCGTACGCGTCCGGCTCCCCCTTCTCGGCCTGGTGGCACTCGACGCAACCGATGCCCTTGGGAGCGTGGCGGCTGTATTTCCAGTCGTTGATGCCGCCGACCGAGATGTCTTTCGCCGTGTGGCAGTCAATGCACTTCTTGTTCTCGGCGGAGATGAACGGCCGGAGCCCGCCTCCCCGCCGCTCCTCCACCTGGACGTAGCCGACGCCGGTCAGGGCGAGGAACAGGACCAGACACAACCCGCCGATCAAGTAGCGGGTGAAATTCAATTTCCCGTTCGGCGCGGTCACGTGGCCCTCGGACTCATCATGGCCCGGCTCTGTCACAGCATCCCTCCTTTAGCATCACGGGTGGGAGGCACGAGGCGAGGGGCAAGGGATCGTGGCTGTTCCCTTAGGCATCGCCTCTAGCCCCTCGCCCCTAGCCCGTTCCTCACATCCTCGTGTCCAGAATCATCAAGGCCGCGACCGCCAACACCACCGCTGTTCCGACCACCCCGTTGACCAGCGCCATCGGCCAGCCCCGTTCGGACAGGACACGATCCACGAACGGATAGGCAGCAAAGATGCCGGCGCCGGCCAGAAGACTCCAGAGGGCGACGGGCCCGGGCAGGAGCGTGATCCACATGTAGGGCGCCGAGAAGTACCAGGGCGGCGACACGTCCGTCGCGACTTCCTGGGGGTTGGCCGGCGGCCCCAGCGTGGGCGGAAAGATCATCACGAGGTCCACGAGCAGGACCAGCAGCCCGACGGCGATCGCCCCCATGGTGAGGGCGTGTTCCGGGTAGAAGGGATGGAACCCGCGGCTGCCCGGCACCTCCGCGAAGCCGGAGAGCCGGACGACGAGCACGTGGCCGATCACGAGGCCGGCCAGCAGAACCGGCAGGAGCTTGGTGTGCAAGTCGTAGAGCCGCAGCAGCGTCCCGCCCGACACCTCCTCCCCGCCCCGCAGCAGATAGAGGAGCGGGGTGCCGACCACGGGCAAGCTCCCCAGCATGCTGGTCACGACGGTCATGCCCCAGTAGGAAACGTTGTCGTAGACCAGCGAATAGCCGGTGAATCCCATCGCGAAGGCGAGGAACAGCACGAGCGAGCCGCTCACCCATTTCCACTCGCCCGGCGGCCGATAGGCTCTGGTGACGAAGACCCGGATCACGTGGAACAGGAGGAACAGGATCATCAGGTCCACGGAGAACTTGTGCAGGCCGCGCACGAACCAGCCAAGGTAGACCTCGTGGGTGATCTGCTCCACGCTCTCGTAGGCCTTCTCGGGCGAGGGCACGTAGTAGAAGGTCAGCATGAGGCCGGTTGCCACCAGCAGGCCGAACAGGGTGAGCGGAATCGCCCCGAGCGTGTAGGGCCACCAGTCCAGGTGGGCCGGCAGGTCCTTCTGGATGTAGTCAATCCAGCTTTTCTGTCCTGCCCTGTGCTCGGCCGGTGTCGCTGCCGACTCCATACACTGTCCCCACGATCGGTTCTCAGTTTTCAGTGATCAGTTATCAGTTATCAGTTTTAGGAACAGACTGATAACTGACGACTGACCACTGATAACTAGCCGCTCTGGATGTTCACGTACAACTGGTCTCCCCGCTTCACGACCTCGAACCGATCCAGCGGGCGCGGCGGCGGCCCGGCGATGTTTCGCCCCGTCTTGTCGAAGACCCCTTGATGGCAGGGACAGAGGAACTGCTGCCGGTCCCTGTTCCAGGACACGAGACAGCCCAGGTCCGTGCAACGCCGGGAAAAGGCCGCGACGCCTTCGTCCGTCCTCAGGACCACGATCTTGTGGCCTCCGAGATCCATTGACACTCCCTCTCCCAGCGGCACGCGGGACTCGGCCCCGATCAGGACCGCCTCGTACCGTTTCGCCTTCGGACTGGGAACCAGGAACTGGGCGAACCGCAGGGCCAGCGTTCCCATCCCGAAGAGGAGCCCGAAGGCCATGACCGCTTGGCTAAGGAACCGGCGCCGTCCCAGGTCATCGTGGATGATGGCCATTACAATCCCTTTCACACCCGCGAGACGTGAAACGTGAGACGTAAAACACTCTGGGACACGGGCCGGATTCTGCTCGCGAAAGCCTTCCTCGTTTCATCCATCACCTTTCACGTCTCACGTTTTACGTCTCCCGTCTCCCGTTTCACGAATAGCCCCGCTCGCCGTGCTCGGCCAGGTCCAGCCCCATGATCTCCGCTTCACCGTCCACGCGCGGCCGCATGACGAGGTGGAGCCCCTTGAGCAGCAGGAAGGTCGCGCCGGCCGCATACATCCAGACCGTCGAGACGGCCACCACCTGGACCAGGAACTGGTAGGGGTACCCATACAGCAGGCCGTCGCTTCCGTCCGGATTCACCGCCGTAGAGGCGAAGAGGCCGACCGCGATCATGCCCCACGTCCCCCCCACCGCATGCATCCCGAAGACGTCCAGCGAATCGTCATAGCCCAGGATCGGCTTCACGAAGTTCACGACCATGTAACAGGTCCCGCCGGCTCCGATGCCGATCACGAGCGCCGAGAGCGGGCTGACGTATCCGGCTGCCGGCGCGATGGCGACCAGCCCGGCCACCGCCCCGCTGACCGTGCCCAGGGCAGTCGGCTTGTCCCGCTGGGCCCACTCCGCGGCGGTCCAGGCCAGGGCCGCCGATGCGGCCGAGACCTGAATGGCCACGAAGGCGGCGGTCACCGCCTGCATGGATGCCAGGCCGCGCCCGGCCGCGAACCCGGTCCACCCGACCCAGAGCAGCCCGGCCCCGCAGACCGACAGCGGCAGGTTGTTCGGCTTCATTTCGGTCCGCCCGAAGCCCTTCCTCGGCCCAACCACGATCGCCGCCACCAGGGCCGTGACGCCGGCGCTGACGTGGATCACGGCCCCGCCGGCGAAGTCCAGGCCGCCCAGATCGGCCAGCCAGCCCCCGTCCCAGAGCCAGCGAGCGATCGGGCCGTAGCAGAACCAGGCCCACAGGAACCCGAAGACGAGGAAAAACGAGAACCGGACCCGTTCGACCAGCCCGCCGGCCACCAGCGCCAGGGCTAGGGCCCCAGCCATCGTTTCGTAGACCGGCACCGGCGAGAGCCCAGCTACCCCGAACTCCATCGTCGGGAAGCCGCCCCTGAGCAGTCCTCCGAACACTCCGAGAACCGACACGAGCAGGAGGGCCGCCAGCACCAGCCCCATCGTGTTCAGCACGTTCTTCTTCCGCACCATCCCGCCGTAAAACAGGGCCACGCCGGGGAGGGACAGGAGGAGCCATGCGGAGCAGATCAGGAGCCACCCGATCTGACTGACTTCATGCGGCACCGTGGATCCCCACTCCCTGTCCAACACCGGGCCCCATGCCGCCGGCAGGCCCCAGCGACACCAGATATTCGCGATTGCCGGCCCGCCGCATGGTCACCGCGCCGACCCGGCTGAGCCGATCCACCGCCAGGAACACCTGGCTCCAGCTCACGGAGGGGAGCAGAGAGGCCAACTGGTCAATGGTCCTGGCTCCGCCCATCCGCAGTGCCTGAAGCAGCGTCAGCTCAACCGACGACAGATCCCCTTGCCCCTGTCCCGTGCGGATCCCCTGCAGCGCCATCGCACCCTCCTCAACGGACGCAACCCTCACGCTGCACAGGCAACAGCAAATTCAGTGCCATCGCCCCTTGCCAATTTCCTTGGAAAAGCTCGTTCCTGTGACGGATTCGCTCCGCTCTTGCGACAATTTTGTCGAAGGCCCGACAAAATGGGAGGAACGGAAAATTGAAGAGACGAATGGACGGAAAGAGAACGGGGGAGCGCCTGCAACGGACTCGCCGCAAGCGCTCCGCCGAAACACGAATGCTCAGTGCTGCTGGGCCCAGCCCTCGTCGTCGGAATAGGGCAGCGCCTTGCCGCTCGCGGCCCTCAGAGCCGCCGCGTGGCTCCAATGACGAGAATGCCTCGGATGCCGATCCACGCCGCTTACTTCGTCTGCTCGATGTGGGGAAGGAACTTCCCGTTCCAGGTCATCAGCACACGATCCTCCCCCTGGCTGCCCTTGATTTTTTGGATCGTGAACTTGAAGTCGATCGCCGACATGATGCCGTCGCCGAACATCTCGTGAATGACCGCGAGGATCCCGTCGCCGTAGTGCGCGCAGACTTCGGTCATCCGGTACACGTGGGGCTCTTGCAGAATGGCCGGGTCGTATGAGCGGAGCGGCGGCTTCCGCATCTCCTTGAGGAGGTCCTCGGTCAAGCCGGGGACCAGCTTCACCAGCTTGCCCTCGGTCTCCTTCTTGAGCTGCGCCTGACGACGGAACAACTGGGCCACGTAGACGTTGCAGAGCCCAAGAGCCTCCGCCAGCTCCGTATAGGTTTTTCCGGAAGCCTCCTTCAAGGCAAGGAGTTTGGCGACGACGTCCTTTTTCTCCATGTCTGGGTCCTCCTTTTGGCTAAGACTCCCGCTCCGAAGAGCCGGAGATGGTCAGAAGATGGCGAGCGCACCGTCACGATCCACGCGGCCTTCCGCCGTCAGAATCTCACGACGAGCGGCGCGGTTCCCGTTCCGCCTTCGTCGGCCGCGCCGGCATCGTCCCCCGCCGCGTGGGTGGCGTGACGAACCAGGAAGTGGATCACGTGGTTTCTGATCTTGTAATAGTGGGGGTGCTCGATGATCGAATCCCTCGACCTCGGCCTGGGGATCGTCACGTCGATGATCTCGGCGATGCGGGCCCCCGGCCCGTTGGTCATCAGCATGATCCGGTCCGAGAGCAGGATCGCCTCGTCCACGTCGTGCGTGACCATGAACACGGTGTTGCGGGCCGTGGTCCACATCTGGACCAGCTCCTCCTGGATCACGCCCCTGGTCAGCGCGTCGATCTGGGCGAACGGTTCGTCCAGGAGCAGAACCTTCGGCTCGATCGAGAAGGCCCGGGCCAGCCCCACCCGCTGCTTCATGCCCCCGGACAGGGCCGTCGGCCGCTTGTCCTCCGCCCCCTTCAACCCGACCAGCTCGATGTATTTGCGGACGTGCGCCGCCACCTTCTCCTGGTCCCAGTCCGGATAGGCCGCCCGCACGGCCAACCGGATGTTCTCGAACACGGTCATCCAGGGCATCAGCGAGAAGTTCTGGAAGACCACCATGCGGTCCAGGCCCGGGCCGGACACCTCCTTGCCGTTCAGGATGATGCCCCCCTCCGTCATCGTCTCCAGCCCCGCGATGATGTTCAGCAACGTGCTCTTGCCGCAGCCGGAGTGCCCGATCGTGGTGACGAACTCGCCCTTTTCGATCTTGATCGTAACGTCCTTGAAGATGCAGACCTGGCCCGTCCCGGACGGGCTCGGGAAGTACTTCGTCACGTGGTCAATCTGTAGAAACGCCATGGCTTACTCCTGATAGGTGACAAGTCCGGCCAGCTTGTTGAACCCCGAATCCAGGACGACCCCCACTGCTCCCACGACGAGGATGGCGAAGATCACGCCGGCGATGTCCAGGTTGTTCCACTCGATCCAACTCAGGTACCCGACGCCCAGCTCGCCCAGCAGCATTTCCGCCGGCACGACCGCCACGAGCGCGCTCCCGAAGGAGATGCGCAGCCCGTTCACGATCGTCGGGGCCGCCCCCGGCAGGATCACCTTGTACAGACGCTTGATCCAGGACAACTGCAGGATCGCCGCCACGTGCAGATAGTCCTTGCGCAGAGAGTTGACTCCGAAGGCCGTGGTGGCGAGCGTGGGCCAGACCGCCGCCATGAAGACGACCAGGACGGCGGTCCACTTCGGGTCCCGCACCGTGTAGAGCAGCAGCGGCATCCAGGCCAGGGGAGAGATCGGCTTGAGGATCTGGATGTAGGGATTGACCGCCCGGTAGAGCACCTTGTTGAGCCCCAGGATGACCCCCAGAATGATCGCCACCACCGAGGCCGCCAGGAAGCCGGCTGCGAAGCGCGTGACCGTGTAGAGCACCAGCCAGGCGATCCCGTGGTCGTTCGTGCCCTTCTTCTCGAAGGCCTCGCCCAGCTCGACGCGGGTCTTCTCCAGCACCGTCAGCGGACCCGGCACGCCCTTGACCTTCTCCTTCTCCGGATTCCAGGCGTAGCTCCCGTCCGGATTCCGGACGATGTCTCCGTTGAACTCCATGAGTTGCAACTGCTCCTCGGTCAGCCCCTTCGGATCGAAGGCCTTCTGCAACGTCGCCACGTGCCAGACCACCAGAAACAGGATCAGCAGCGTGACCGAGATCAGCCACGTGTCTTTTCCGGCCATGTGATTACCTCATGCCATGCTGTGGATTTTGAAGCTCTTGACGTACTGTTCCGGCTGACTGGGATCGAACACCTTGCCCATGATCGTGTGTTTCATCGCCGTCGCATTGTGAGTCGGGTAGCCCAGCTCCTTCGCGATCCGGTCGCAGTCCGCCGCCAGGTAGACCTGCTCGGCCACCGCCTTGTAGTTGACGTCCCCCTTCAGGTGCCCCCAACGCCTCATCTGGGTCAGGATCCAGATCGCCATCGAGTGCCAGGGATAGGGGTCGAAATCGATGCGGTCGGGCACCTTCTTGATGCCGCCCAGCCCGTCCGCGTAGGTGCCGGTGAGCACCTGCTCGAGCACCGTGACCGGCTGGTTCAGGTAGTTGGCCGGCGCGATCGCGGCCGCGATCTCCTTCCGGTGCGCCGGATTGGACGCATAGTGCGTGGCGTCCACGATCGCCCGGAACAGGGCTCCGAACGTGTTCGGATAGGTCGTCGCGAATTCCTTCGACACCGTGAAGGCGCAGCAGGGATGCCGGTCCCAGATCTCTTTCGAAAGCTTGTAGATGAACCCGACGTTCTCGTACACGGCCCGCTGGTTGAACGGGTCCGGCGCCAGGTACCCGTTCACGTTCCCGGCTTTCAGGTTCGCCACCATCTCGGGGGGCGGGACGACGCGGATCTGCACGTCCTTGTCCGGGTGGACTCCCCCATCGGCCAGGAAATACCGCAGCAGGTAGTTGTGCATGGAATAGTCGAACGGGACGCAGAACCGGAATCCCTTCATGTCTGCGGCGGTCTTCACGTCCTTGTGCTTGATGTGCAGGGTGATGGCCTGCCCGTTGATGTTCTCCACCGCCGGCATGTAGAACGGGACCGGCACCGAGCCGGCGCCCAGCGTGATCGCGAGCGGCATCGGCGTCAGCATGTGGGCCGCGTCCACTTCCTTGTTGATCGCCCAGTCCCGGACCATGGCCCATCCCGCCGCCCGCTTCACCGACGCGTTCAGCCCGTGTTTCTTGTAAAAGCCCAGCGGCTCCGCCATGATGATCGGGGTCGCGCAGGTGATCGGAATGAAGCCGACGCTGAGATCCTTTTTCTCCGGCTTCCCGACCGGATCGGCCGCGAAGGCCGTGAGCTTCCCGAGCGGCAGCACCTCCGCGATCAGCGCCGTCAGCGCCGCCCCGCCCAATCCGGCCAGGAACTGCCGCCGACTCGGCCCCGCCGCCCGCAGGACCGCCTCGACCACGGACCGCTCGACCGTCTTCTCGAAGTACTGTTCCGAAGTCAGTTTCGGCTCCATCTGGCGCGCTCCTTTCGTTTCACGTTGACGGTTCACGAATCCCGTACTTCCTCATCTTGTAGGCCACCTGCCGCGGGGTGAGGCCCAGCCCCCGGGCCGCCCGCGCCTGCACCCAGCCGGCCTGCGCCAGGGCCTCCACGAGCCGGCGGCGCTCCAGGGCCTGCACGCTCTGGCCCAGCGACCCCCCGGACGGCTCGCTCCCCCCGGGCTCCCGGCCCCCTTGCGTCACCTGCCACAGGTCCGCAAAGTAGCCCCGCAGGGAGGAGGGCAGCCGCTCCAGCGTCACCCACTCCTGGCCCGGCTCGGCCATCACCACCAGCCGCTCCACACAGTTTTGCAGCTCCCGCACGTTGCCGGGCCAGTGATAGCGGGCCATCAGGGCCAGCAGCTCCGGCCCCAGCCGGACCCGCCGCCGATTCTCCCGGTTGAACCGCGCCAGGAAGTGCGCGATGAGCAGGGGCACGTCCCCCGCCCGCTCCCGCAGCGGCGGCAGCGTGACCGGCACGACGTTGAGCCGGTAATAAAGGTCCTCCCGGAAGGTCCCGGCCCGCACCAGCGCCTCCAGATCCCGGTGCGTGGCCGAGATCACCCGTACGTCCACCTGGATGGGCCTCGTGCCCCCCACCCGCTCGAAGCACCGGTCCTGGAGCACGCGCAGGAGCTTGACCTGGGTCGCCGGCGGAATGTCGCCGATCTCGTCCAGGAACAGGGTCCCCCCGTCCGCCAACTCGAACCGCCCCTTGCGGCTCTCCACCGCTCCGGTAAAGGCCCCCCGTTCGTGCCCGAACAGCTCGCTCTCCAACAGCGTCTCGGTCAGCGCCGCACAATGGAGCCGCACGAACGGGCCCCGGGCCCGGGGACTCTCCAGATGGATCGCTTTCGCCACCAGTTCCTTGCCGGTGCCGCTCTCCCCGCGCAGCAGCACGGTGGCCGGACTGTGACTCACGCGCCGGATGGCCTCGTAGACTTGCCGCATCGCCTCGCTCTGCCCGACGAGGCTCGCATGGAGCCCGCCGCCCGCGCTCCCACAGGCGCCGCCGCCCGCCGCCCCTGCCGGTTCCTGGCTCAGATCCCCCCGGGCCCGCAGGCACCGCAGGCGCGCGCGGACCAAGTCCAGCCCCTCCTCCAGCCGGGCCTGCACGGGCCCCGGCTTGGTCAAGGCGGCCGCGATCGCTTCCAGCACCGTCCACTCCTGCAGCACCTGCTCCTCCACCACATCCGCCACACGCATGGGCGACCGCCGTGCCTCTCCGTGCTCTCCGTCAGCCCGCGAACCAAAAAAAGGCGCCAGGATTCCGGAGCAGGAGCCCGCCCGCAGGCGACTCCCACCCGGTCCTGGCGCCGTTGCCACGGGAGGGGACCCGACGCCGTTGTCGGGCCCCCTCCGTCTTGGACCTGCCCCGTCTGGCCACCCCGTCGCGGCCGGCCGGACGCGGCTCCTTACACGTCGTAGTACAGCATGAACTCGTACGGATGCGGCCGCAGCCGGAGCTGGTCAATCTCCCGGCCCCGCTTGTAGCCGATCCAGGCCTCGAGCAGCTCCTCGGAGAACACCCCGCCCTTGAGCAGGAACTGATGGTCCTTCTCCAGGTGCCGGAGCGCCTCGTCCAGGCTCCCCGGCATGGTCGGAATCCGGGCCGCCTCCTTCGGCTCCAGATCGTAGAGGTCCTTGTCCATCGGCTCGCCCGGATCCAGCTTGTTCTCGATCCCGTCCAGCCCCGCCATGAGCATGGCCGCGAAGGCCAAGTAGGGGTTGCAGGCCGGATCGGGAAACCGCACCTCGATCCGCTTGGCCTTGGGGCTCGGCGAGTACATCGGAATCCGGATGCCGGCCGACCGGTTGCGGCTCGAATAGGCCAGCAGCACCGGCGCCTCGAACCCCGGCGTCAGCCGCTTGTAGGAGTTCGTCGTCGGGTTCGTGAACGCGGCCAGGGCCGGGGCGTGCTTGAGAATCCCCCCGATGTAATAGAGGCAGGTCTGGGAGACCCCCGCATACTCCTTGCCGGCGAACAGCGGCTTGCCTTCCTTCCAGATGCTCTGGTGCGTGTGCATGCCGGAGCCGTTGTCGCCGAAGATCGGCTTCGGCATGAACGTCACGGTCTTGCCGTACCGCCGCGCCACGTTCTTGACGATGTACTTGTACAGCAGCATCTTGTCGGCCATCTTCACCAGCGAGTCGAACCGCAGGTCGATCTCGGCCTGGCCCGCCGTGGCCACCTCGTGGTGGTGCTTCTCGATCGGGATGCCCGCCTTCTGCATCTCCAGGATCATCTCGCTGCGGAGGTCCTGCTGGGTGTCCACCGGCGCCACCGGGAAGTAGCCCTCCTTGTGGCGGATCTTGTTCCCCAGGTTCGGCCCCTCCTTGCCCGCGTTCCAGACCGCCTCGTCCGAATCGATGGCGTAGGAGCCGCTGTGGCTGGTCTGGTCGTACCGGGCCTGGTCGAAGATGAAAAACTCCGCCTCCGGCCCCCAGTAGGAAACGTCGCCGAGCTTCGTGCTCTTCAGGTACCGCTCGGCCTGCTGCGCGATGTGCCGCGGGTCCCGGTCGTAGGGCTCCCGCGTGATCGGGTCCACCACCGTGCAGACCAGGCTGAGCGTGGGCACCGCGGCGAAGGGATCCAGACAGGCGGTGGCCGGGTCCGGCACCGCCAGCATGTCGCTGTTGTGGATCGCCTTCCAGCCCCGGATCGAGGAGCCGTCGAACCCGGACCCGTCCTTGAACAGGTCTTCGCTCATCTCCTCGACCGGCAGCGAAAAGTGCTGCCAGGTGCCCAGCAGGTCCACGAACTTCAGGTCCACGACCTGCACCTTGTGCTTCTTGGCCAACTCCAACACGTCCCGGGGATTCATTCCACGCCTCCTTTCCTCATCCACCTAATCATTGAGATGACATGGCCCATGAGTTGCGCTCCTGGGAACCAGCCGGCTCGCCCAGGAAGCGATCGATCCTGTCCTTGATCGTCACGCGGACGGTCTCCAGGCGTCCGTGATCTTCGACCTTCCGCCCGTCGAGATCCGTCACGTAGAACACGTCGGCGACCTGATCCAGCCGCGTGGAGATCCGCGCGGCGTGCACCGACAGCCCCAGTTCGAAGATCGCATGGGTGATCACGTACAGCAAGCCCTGCCGGTCGTCTGCGAACACGTCCAGGATCGTGAACCGGTCCGAGGTCTCGTTGTCCACCTGGACCTCCGTCGGCTGGCGGTTGGCCGGCAGTCGCCTGGTCGCAGGAAGCCGGCTGCTGTTGGCCACCAGGTCCTCCACCCGCTCCTCGCCCTTGAGGACCGCCACGATCATCCGGGCAATGTCGGCCCGCCGCGAAGGCGGAGGGGCCCCGGTGTAGTCCGCGTCGCTCACCTGGAACGTGTCCACGACGACCCCGTCCTTCCGCGTGACGATCCGCGCATCGAGGACCTGGAGCCCCTTGGCGGCCATGACGCCCGCGATCTTCGAGAAAATGCCCGGCACCAGGCTGTCGAACGTCACCACCGTATATTCGCAGGCTCCCAGCCCTTCGTCGAAGTGATCCTCGACCAAGACCTCGTCCGGCTGCAGGCGTCTCACCGCCGCCAGATGCGCGGCCATCCGCCTGGGCAAGGTTCCGTGCACGTATCGCTGCGGGAACTGGGCCATCTGGGACTCGATCCAGGCCAGGTCCATCGGACCGGCCCCCGCCGGCCCGGCTTCGCGCGCCACCTCCCCGGCCAGCCGCTTCATCCGCTCGAGCCCGACCGCCGCATCCCGTTCGCCGGATACCTCCGGCAGCGTCCGCAGGTAGAGCTCGATCAAAAGAGACTCCTTCCACTTGGTCAGGACGCCAGGCCCCACCGCCGCGATGTCCGCCGCGGTCAGGACGAGCAGTTTGCGGAGCACCTCCGGCGTCGCAACCGCCCGGGCGAACGTCAGGAGAACCTTCTCGTCGTAGGGGTCTCGCCGGAAGGCCGTGTGGGCCATGAGCAGGTGCCGATGCACCAGGAAGATCAGGGTCCTCGTCTCCTGCTCGTCGAACCCCAGCCGGACCGCTGCCTCCTCGGCGATGGCCTTCCCGACTTCACTGTGGTCCTCCTCCCGACCCTTTCCCAGGTCGTGCAACAAGATCGCCAGGTGCAGAAGGTCCTTGCGCTGGATCTCCCGGTACACTTCGCCGAGCACGCCCTGGTCCCCCGCCAGATCCTCGGCCTTGGCCACCGCGAGCAGGCTGTGCTCGTCCACCGTGTACTTGTGGTACTGGTTGAACTGCATCAGCCCCCGCACCGTAGCGAAGACCGGGATGAGCTTCTCCAACAAGTGCGCCCGGTGCATGGCGGCGAGCGTCTCGGCCACCGCGCCGGGTCCCGCAAGGATCTTGCAGAAGACCCGGCTCACCTCCGGAGCCCGGAAGGCCTCGATCGAGACGCTGTCCACGTGCCGATGGATCTCCTCGAGCAGCTCGGTGTCGATCGCCAGACGCCGGGACCCGGCCAGCTCGAACAGACGCAGGAGCAGCTCCGGACTGTCCAGGACCCGGCTTCGCTGGTCCATCGGCACCGTCAGCCGCCGACCGGACGCCTGGAAGTGGCCGTCGATCCTCCTGGACGGCAACAGGCCGGCCAGCCTCTGCCAGACCGGCACGCGGCGGCAGCGGTCCACGAACCGGACGGAGGTCTCGTGGAGGCCCATCGTGTGCCGGTAGTACCGCTGCATGAACTGCTCGACCGCCAGGAGGTGCGGCCGGTCTTTGAAGCCGAACTGCTCGGCCAGCCGGACCTGCTCGTCGAACGTGAGGATCTCCTGCGCCATGCCGGCATGGACGTGCATGAGGGCCCGAACGCGCCACAGGAACTCGCGGGCCTCCACGAGGGCCTGATAGTCTCGGCGGGAGAGGATGCCCCGGTCGGCCAGATCCTGGAGCGTGGCGGCCTGGTAGCGGGCCATCCCCGCCCACTGGAGCACGTGCAGGTCCCGCAAGCCGCCCTTGCTCTTCTTCACGTTGGGCTCCAGAAGGTAGACCGTCTCTCCGAACTTCTCGTACTCGCGACGGCGCTCCTCCAGCTTCTGCTCGATGAACCGGTCCGTTCCCCTCCCGACCACCTGGCGAAAGTACCGGCGGTGAAACGCCTGGAACAACTGGGGGCTGCCGGCGAGGAACCGCGCCTCCATCATGGATGTGCGGATCGTCAAGTCGTCAGCTGCCAGCTCCACGCAATCCTGGATGGTGCGCACGCTGTGACCGACTTGGAACCCGAGGTCCCACAGGTGATGCAGCACGTCCTTGGCCAAGCCGGAGGCGGCCTGGGCGGCATCCGGACGATAGAGGAGCATCACGTCGATGTCGGAGTGGGGCGCCAGCTCACGACGGCCGTAGCCGCCCAGGGCCACGAGGCAGCACTGTTGGGTTCCCGCGGCCTGCGCCTCCTCGTCCCCGCTCCGGACCGCGTTGCGGTAGCGGCCGATGATCAACCCGTCCACCAGCTCGGTGAGGGCCGCCATCACCTCGGCCCCCGAGGCCCCGTCCAGCAGCCGCTGGTGGATCGCCCGCCGCTGCTCGGCGAGCAGGGTCGCGGCGGAGCGGCCCTCGCCCAGAAGGCCCACCGCGGACCGGTTGTCGGCCGTCACGGTCACAGCGCGCTTTCCCCCGTTTCACCGGTGCGGATCCGGACCGCCGCATTCAGATCCCGCACGAAGATCTTGCCGTCCCCGATGCTGCCCGTCTTGGCCGTGCGCGTGATGGTCTCGATCACGCGGGGAACCTGGCTGTCCGTCACCGCCACCTCTATCTTGACCTTCGGCACAAACTCGATCGTGTACTCGGTGCCCCGATAGGTCTCCTTGTGCCCCTTCTGCCGGCCGAATCCCTTGACTTCGGTCACGGTCATGCCCTGGACGCCGATCTCCAACAGGGCGTCCTTGACCTCATCCAATTTGAACGGCTTGATGATCGCCTCGACGAGTTTCATATGGTCTCCCTGTATGCTGTCATCCCGCCCCGCGCCCGATGCCCCGAGCCCCGCGCCCCGGCTGCTTATGAGTACGCCCGCTCGTTGTGCTGACTGAGATCCAGGCCGGTGGACTCCTGCTCCGGCGGAACCCGCAGCCCGATCACCCCGTCGACCAGCTTGAGGAGCACAAAGGTGCCGATGAAGGCAAACGCGACCACCGCGAAGACCGTCAGCGCTTGGATCCCGAAGAGGGCGGAGTTTCCGAAAAAGAGCCCGTCCACCCCGGCTGGATTCACGGCCTTGGAGGCGAAGAGGCCCGCCGCCAGAATTCCGACGATCCCGGCCGCCCCGTGGATCCCGACGACGTCGAGGGCGTCATCATAGCCGATCCTCCCTTTCCAAACAATGGCGTAGTAACACAGGATTCCGGCCGTCCCGCCGATCAGCAGGGCGGCCAGGGGACCGATGAAACCGGCGCCGGCGGTGGAGCTGGCCATTCCCGCCACCGCCCCGGTCGCGGCTCCCAGCACCGTGGGCTTGCCCCGGTGCATCCATTCCACGGTCATCCAGCTCAGGACCGCGGCCGCCGCCGCCAGATGGGTCGAGACCACCGCACCGACCGCCGCCGCGTTGGCGCCTCGCGCGCTCCCCCCGTTGAAGCCGAACCAACCGAACCACAGGATCCCCGTGCCCAGCATCACCAGGGGCAGGTTGTGAGGAGGCATGTAGTCCGTCCGCCAGCCCCGACGCTTGCCCACGACCAGGGCGCAGGCCAGGGCCGCGGCGCCCGAGCTCGTGTGCACGACGGCTCCGCCGGCGAAGTCCACGGCCCCCATCTTGCCCAGCCACCCCCCGCCCCAGAGCCAGTGCGCGAGCGGGCTGTAGATGAAGATCGACCAGAGGACCGTGAACAACAGCAGGGCGCTGAATCGGACCCGCTCGGCGAAGGCGCCGGCGATCAGGGCCGGAGTGAAGGCGGCGAACAGCAACTGAAAAACCATGAAGAGCCCGTGGGGCACCGTGGGCGCATAGGCCGGATGGGGGGCGGCCCCGACCCCGGCCAGCCCCGCCCAGTCGAGGCTGCCGACCACCCCGCCCTTGTCCGGCCCGAACGCGAGGCTGTAGCCGAACAGGGCCCAGATGACGCTGACCAGGCAGAGGATGACGAAGGTCTGCATGATCGTGCCGAGCACGTTCTTGCTCCGCACCAGCCCTCCGTAGAACAGGGCCAACCCGGGCGCAACCATGGCGAGGACGAGCGCCGAGGCGGCCAGCATCCAGGCCGTGTCGCCGCTGTTGATCCCGGAAGCCGGCGGAGCCGGCGTGCCCTGCTCCGCCCAGGCCTCCCCCGCCGTCACGGCTAGGCACAGGGCCGCCCACGCCCATCCAGTCCGACTCCCGCGTCCTTTGCGTCTCGTTGGCGTCACCGTCCCCTCCTCCCCCCGGATGGTGTGGGCGCTCCTCAGACGTTCCGATAACCGTTCGTGATCGGCATCCGCCGATCTTTGCCGAAGGCCCGGTGGGTGATCTTGATTCCGATCGGCGCCTGTCGCCGCTTGTACTCGCTGCGATCCACCATGGCGATCACGCGCGTCACCGTGCCCCGGTCGAACCCCATCGCGACGATCTCTTCCGGCGACCGGTCCTCCTCCACGTACGCCTTCAGGATCGGATCGAGGATCGCATAGGGCGGCAGCGTATCCTCGTCCCGCTGGTTCGGCTTGAGCTCCGCCGACGGAGCCCGATCCAGAATCCGTTTGGGAATGACCGGCTGGGAGGCGGCCCGGTTCCGCAACCGCGCCAGATCGTACACCATCGTCTTGGGCACGTCCTTGATCACGGCGAAGCCGCCGGCCATGTCTCCGTACAGCGTCGCATAGCCCACGCTCATCTCGCTCTTGTTCCCGGTCGTCAGGACCAAGTGTCCGAACTTGTTGGAGATGGCCATCAGGATGTTGCCCCTGATGCGCGCCTGGATGTTTTCTTCCGTCGCATCCGGCTTCCGCTGGGCAAACACCCCGGCCAACGTGCGGAGGTAGGACCGGAACGTGCCCGTGATCGGGATCGTGCACTGCTCGATCCCCAGGCGGCGAACCAGCTCCGCCACGTCCTCCCGGCTCTCGCGCGACGTGTAGGGCGAAGGCATGAAGGCCCCCAGAACATGGGCCGGCCCCAGGGCATCCACCGCGACCACGGCGGTCAGGGCCGAGTCCACCCCGCCGCTCAACCCGATGACGACCTGCTTGAATCCGTTCTTCCGGACATAGTCCCGCACGCCCAGCACGAGCGCCTCGTAGACCTCTTCCAACGGACTTATCGGGGCTTCACTGTGGGGCACGAGCCCGGGGCGCGGCCTGGCCGCGGGAGCGTCGGAGACGACGATCCGCTCGATGGACGCGGCGGCCCTTCCGGCCGGCCATTTTCTCCTTCCGTGCAGGCTGGTTCTGGCCACGGCCGACACGTTCAGGTCGGCCACCAGCAGGTCCTCTTCAAACGCCTTGCCGCGCAAGACTACCTCGCCGGTCTGGTCTAGGATCAGGCTGTTCCCGTCGAAGACCAACTCGTCCTGCCCGCCCACCGTGTTGGTATAGGTCACGATCACGCCGTTCTCGCGCGCCCTGGTCGCCAGCATCTGCTCGCGGAACCGGCTCTTACCCACGTGGAAGGGCGAGGCGTTGATGTTCACGATCACCTCGGCCCCGGCCGCGGCCTGCATCCTGGTCGGCCCCTCCGGAAACCAGATGTCCTCGCAGATGTTCACGCCCAGCACGGTCCCGTTCAGAACGATGAGCGGTACCCTGCGGCCCTGGTGAAAATACCGGCTTTCGTCGAACACTCCGTAGTTGGGCAGGAACATCTTGCAATAGGTGGCGACCAGCCGCCGATCGGCGATGACGGCCGCCGCATTGTACAGCTCGTGCCGGCCTGCCGGCACGACCATGGGATGGCCCGGCTTGGGCTCCGCCATGGCACCCTCGGCCACGTAACCGACGACGGCGGACGTGTCGCGGCACCTGGCCACCACTTCCTCCAGCGCCCGTCTCGTATCCTCCAGAAACCTGGGCTTGAGCAGGAGGTCCTCCGGCGGATAGCCGGTGATGGCCAGCTCGGGGAACGCGACGAGATCCGCCCTCGCCTTCCTGGCCTCCCGCAGCCAATCCGCAATCCGGCGGACGTTGCCGCTCAGGTCCCCCACGGTGGGGTTCATCTGGACCATGGCGATGCGGAACGTGCGCACGCGCCGTCACCCTCTTCAGCGCTCACAACCCCGGATCAAAGGCAAAAAAAAACGCCCTCGCCCCACCGACTCTCTTCGGGGGCTGAGGACGTCGTCGTCCGTCATCCGGCCTGCTCTGCCGGGCTCACTTCCAATGGGGAAACGTCGTTGTCTCCCTACGCAATTGAACGACCTTGTATCATCGGCCAGCCCGACCTGTCAAGCCCTTTTTCGGTCGACCTGCCGTTCGATGCCGATCGCCAGGATCACGGCTTCGGCGATCTCGCGCATGGATTTCCTGGTGTCCATGCTCTGGCGCTGCATCAGGCGGAAGGCGTCTTCTTCCGAGATGCCCTTGGCTTGCATGAGGCAGCCCTTGGCCCGCTCCACCAGCTTCCTGACCTCGAGGGCCTCCTGCATCTCGAAGGACTTCTCCACGAGCTTGGCGTTCTCGATCGCGATGGCCGCCTGGTTGGCCACGGCCTGCAGGACCTTGATCTCCTCGGCGGTGAAGGTGTGGGGCACGGAAGTGTAACTGTTGATGACCCCGACCGCCCGGTCACGGATGAGCATCGGGACCGACACCAGCGAGCAGAGCCCCTCCTTGCGGGCGATCTCCGGGTACATGTAGTCCCGCTCCTTGGTGACGTCCGGCACGATGATGGGACGGCGCTCCTGCACGGCCCGGCCGCTGATGCTCTGCCCGACCTTCAGGTTCGGCTTGCGGCGGTATTGCTCGCTCAGGCTCTGCGTGGCCATGATGCGCAGCTCGTCGCTCTCCGGGTCCAGCAGCATAATCGAGCAGATCTTGGAGTTCAGCATCTGCGCGGTCACCGTCACGATCAGTTGCAGGATGTCCTGCAGCAGCCGGTTCGAGGCCACGGTCTCCGAGACCTGCGAGAGCGTGTCCACCTGCACGGCCTTGCGCTTCATCTCGGCGTAGAGCCTGGCGTTTTCGATGGCGCCGCCCACCTGGTTCGCGATCGTCGAGAGTAGGGCCAGCTCGTCGGGCCGATACCGGCGGGGGCGCTTGTGCTGCACGTTGATCACGCCCACGACCTCGTTCTTCGCCATGATCGGCACCGAGACGAAGGCCTGGTACCGGTCCTCGGGCAGGTTGTGGAAGAACTTGAACCGGGGATCGTCGTTGGCGTTGCTGGGGATCACGACCCGCGTGCGCTCGCGCGCCACCCAGCCGGTGATCCCCTCTCCCAGCCCGATCGTGATCCGCCCGATCAGCCGGGGATGGGGATTCTTGGACGCGCGCAGGATCAGCTCCTCCCGGCTCTCGGAGAGCAGGTAGAGCAGGCAGGCGTCGGCCTTGGTGACCTCCACCACCACCTCGACGATGTGCTTGAGCACCGCTTCCAGGTCGAGCGTCCCGCTGATGGACTCGCTGATCCGGTGCAGCACGTCCACCTCGCGGGTCTTCTCCCGCAGGGCCTGCTCGAGCTGTTGGGGTGAGGGCGTCCGCTTGGAAATCATAATGGCTTCCGCCTCCGGCTGCGATGCGTGCGCTGCCGGAACCAGTCCTTGACCGCAGTGCGTTCCAACGGCGCGATCCGGACCGCGCCGACCCGCTCGGGCAGGACGCAGTGGACGAGGCCCTGGGCGACCTTCTTGTCGTGCTGCATCGCGTCCCACAGCTCGGCAAAGGTCACGGGCGGCAGCGCGTCCGGCAGCCCGGCGGCCCGCACCAGCTCCCGCAGGCGGGCCACCACGGCCTCGTCGCACAGGCCCAGGTGCCGGGCCAGGTCCGCTTCCTGCACCATGCCGATCGCGACCGCTTCGCCGTGGATCAGGTTCCGATACCGCCCCAGGGACTCCAGCGCGTGGCCGATGGTATGGCCGTAATTGAGGACGCGCCGTCGGCCGGACTCCCGCTCGTCCTCCGCCACGACCGCCGCCTTGATCTGACAGGAGCGGGTGATCACGTGCGCCACCGGCTCCTCCTCCACCTTCAACAGGCCCTCCATGTGCCGCTCCAGGTAGGCGAAGAACGTCTCATCCTCGATGACCCCGTACTTGATCACCTCGGCCAGCCCGGCCACCCATTCGCGGGCCGGCAGGGTACGGAGCGTCGCCGGATCAATGAGGACGAGCCGCGGCTGGTGGAAGGCCCCGATCAGGTTTTTCCCCAGCGGGTGGTTCACCCCGGTCTTCCCGCCGACGCTGGAGTCCACCTGGGACACCAGCGTGGTCGGGGCTTGAACGAAGGGAATGCCGCGGACGAAGATCGCGGCGGCGAACCCCGCCAGGTCTCCGACGACTCCCCCCCCCAAGGCCAGCAGGACGGATTGGCGCTCGAATTTCCCCCTGACGAGTCCGTCCAGGACCGAGGACACCCAGCGGAGGGTCTTGGCCCGTTCGCCGGCCGGCACCACGACCGTGCGGGTCTCGTAGCCGGCCCTCTTCAGGGAGCGGACGACATCCGGGGCGTACAGCCGGGCGACGGTCCGGTCCGTCACGACCGCCACCTTCCCGGAGAGCCCGAGCGCCCGCAGCCGCGCGCCGGTCTCTTCCAACAAGCCGGCCTTGATCAGGATGTCGTAGCTGCGTTCGGCCAGGGAGACCGTCACGCAACGGGGTTTCGCAGTCACCTCAAGACCTCGCCCACCGATGCCGGAACTCAAGCCGCAGGAAGACTCCTGCCTTCCGGGAGAAGGTCCCCAGCCGGAGGCACGGAGTTCGCCGAGACTCCTATCGGCTTGCTGGGACGGAGTGGAACTGCGGGGATGGTACCACAAGCGGAGCGGAAGCTAAAAGGCTTTCACGTAGGCCTGGTAGGACTCGACGTTCCGCTTCATCTCCTCGAGACTGTCGCCGCCGAACTTTTCGATCATGGCGTTGGCCATCTCGAACGCGATGACCGCCTCCCCGACGACCCCGGCTGCCGGCACCGTACAGATGTCCGACCGCTCGACCGTGGCGTCGAACGGCTCCTTGGTCTGGATGTCCACGCTCTTCTTGGGACTGTAGAGGGTGGAAATGGGCTTCATGGCCACCCGCAGGACGATGGGCTCGCCGTTGGTGATCCCGCCCTCGAGTCCGCCCGCGTTGTTGGTCTTGCGCACGAACCGCCGCTCACCGTGGTCGTAATAGATGTCGTCGTGCACCTCGGAGCCGAACCGGCGTGCCGCCTCGAAGCCCATGCCGATCTCCACGCCCTTCATCGCCTGGATGCTCATGGCCGCCATGGCCAACCTGGCGCTCAGGCGCCGGTCCCACTGGGCGTAGCTCCCTAGCCCGATCGGGGGGTTCGTGACCACGACCTCGAAGACGCCGCCCAGCGTGTCCCCCCGGTGCTTGGCCGTCCTGATCCGCTCGATCATCTGGGCCCCGGCCTCCGGGTCGGGACACCGGACGTCGGAGGATTCGGCCCGCTCGTAGGCGGCGAGGTAGTCCGCCGGGCTCGAGCCTTCCGGCCTCTTGGCCAGGATCCCGCCGATCTCGGTCGTGTAGCTGAGCACCGTCACACCGAACTGCGCCAGCAGGGCCTTGGCGACGCCGCCCACGGCCACGCGGATGGCCGTCTCGCGCGCGCTGGCCTTTTCGAGCACGTTTCGCACGTCCCGATGGCCGTACTTGATCGCCCCAACCAGGTCGGCGTGCCCGGGGCGAGGCCGGGTCACGACCTTTTCCTGGGGCACCGGCCCCGGCTCCGCCGCCATCACCTCTTTCCAATTCTCCCAGTCCTTGTTGGCGACGATCAGCCCGACCGGATTCCCCAGCGTCAACCCCTTGCGGACCCCGCAGGCGAACTCGACGCGGTCCTCCTCGACCCTCATGCGACCGCCCCGCCCGTAGCCCTTTTGACGGCGGGCTAGGTCCCGATTGACGTCCTCCGCCGTCAGGGGCAGGCCGGCCGGCACGCCTTCCAGCACGGCGAGCAGATACTTCCCGTGCGATTCACCCGCATTGAGGTACCGCAGCATAGAAACTTCGCCTCAGCTCTTCAGGATGATCGGCGTGAGGAAGATCAGCAGTTCCTTCTTGGAGATGTTCTCCGTCTTGCTCTTGAACAGCCACCCGATGATCGGAATGCGCGACAGGTAGGGAACGCCGTTCACCGTGTTCGTCTGCACGTCTTCCATGATCCCGCCGATGACCATCGTCTCCCCGTCGCGCACGAGCACCTGGGTGATCGCCTCCCGCTTGGAGATGTTGACGCCCGCATTCGGGTTGCTCGCGGAGCCAGGCGCGTTCCTCGTGGCCCTGACCTTCATCAGGATCTGTTTCGCCGGGTCCTTGGGGTCCCGCGAGGTGATCTGAGGCGTGATCTGGAGCGTCAGCAACGCGTCCACGAACGTGGTCTGGGTTCCCTGGAGCGACGTGGTCTGGTAGGGAATCGATTCCCCCTGCTCGATCTTCGCCTCCCTCTTGTCGAGGGTCGTAATCTTAGGAGCGGCGAGCGTTTTGGTCAAGCCCAAGGATTCGCCCGCGGAGAGCCGCATGTCCAGCAGCGTGCCGGTCGTCTTCCCCAGCGTGATGCCCACCGCCGGGACCGTGAAGCCGGGCGACGCCGGCAGGTTGACGAGGAAGTTCCCCGTCTGCGCCGCGAAGTTGCCCGTGTTCCCGCTAAAGAAGTTGAACACCCGGTCGTTGGGCAGGTTGGTCAGGTTCTGGACCCCCCACTGGACCCCCAGCGACCGGATGTACGTCGTGTCGGCCTGGACGATCCGGGCCTCGATCTGGATCTGGGGCACTTCGATGTCGAGGTCCTCGACGAGCTTGGCAAACGCGGCGATGCGGGACTCCGTATCCTGGATGACCAGGGCGTTCGTAGCCTGGGCCACCTGGACCTGCCCCCTGGCGCTCAGGTACTGACGGAGCGTCTGAAGGAGCTCCTGCGCCTGGACGTTCTTCACATAGACGATCCTGGTGACCAGGTCCTCGGCTTTGACCCTGGACTCCTTGGCCTTGGCCTCCTCGTCCTGCTGCTTGGCGATGTTGGCGAGCGTGTCGATCCAGATGATGTTGCCCTCTTTGATCATGCCCAGGTTGTTCATCTTCAGCAGCATGTCCAGGGCCTGATCCCAAGGGACGTTGATCAGCTTCATCGTCACCTTGGCCTTGACCGCCTCGCCGACGACGATGTTGAGCCCGCTCACGTCGGCCAGCAGCCGCAGCACGTTCGTGATGTCCGCGGCCTGGAAATCCAGCGAGATCCGCCGTCCCACGTAACGGGACTGCCCGATGTCCTCCGACTCGGCGGTTCCCTTGGCCTCCGGCGCCATCTGCGCGAGGCGCGGGCTTTCCTCGATCTGAGCCAGCCGCTCGGGGAACGGCACACGGCCCGCCGGGGCGACCCGGACACGTTCGCCGGCCTGGCCGGTTTCCGCCGATTCGGCTTCCCGCCGGTCAGCTCCGCCGGGACCCGGGTCGGCTCCGGCCAGGGCGGTCAGCCGGATCGCGAGCGAATTGGGGCCCCGCTGCACGGTGTACGAGGACTTTCGCGGCAGGTCGAGCACCACCCGCACCTTCTGAGAATGGTGCCCGACCCGGATTTGCTTGAGGAGCGGATGGTCCACTGGCAAGACCTGCAGGCGAAGCGGAGACGCGACATTGGGCAGATCAACCACCAGACGATCCTGGCTCAGCGGCCGTACGTCATAGGTGAACTCCCCGTCCCCGTGAATGACGACGGTGGCCTCCCGATCCCCCCGCTGGACCTCCACCTTGGTCATGGTCTTCGCCGGTTTCCGGTCCCTGCCAGAAGGTTCCTGTTGAACCACGAGCGACTCGGACGCCGCCGCCTCCGGCCCCTCCCCGGCCTGGACCTTGGCCTTCCCCACGGGAAACTCCACAAAGAGGCGCGTCCCTTCGACCTTGACGGCGGGCTCCACCACCGTCGTCAGCGAGAACACCAGTTGCAGGGCCGGCTTGGGAGCGGCGATCTCGGTGGGAGTCATCTGGAGGACCGGCGGCTTGTTCACCTCCAGACGTTGCAAGTCAGCGCCTTTGGAGAATCCGGGCAACTCCACCGTCACGCTCGACGGAGCCACGCTGCTCGAGACGTCGTAGCTGAACGGACGATCGCTCTCCATCTCGAACCGCAGACGATCCCCCAGATCGACCATCCGGACCCGTTCAAGGGGCCGGACTTCCTGGCCGGAGAATCCGTCGGAAGGATCGGTCGGCTGGTGCACGCAGCCAGCCAAACTCCAAACCGTCAGCGCAACCACGAAAGGAACGACTGTCATGTGGCGGAGCTTCATGGGGCCCGCTCTTTCTCGCGCAGGCGCTTGATGTACTCCCGCACCTGCTTCTTGCCGTAGACGTCCGTATAGTGCTCCTGGACGATCACGGCGCTTTCGGTGATCGCGCTGACCACGCCGTTGTTCGGTCCGATCTTCGTGCCCTTACGCACCGTGTAGCCCTTCCCGTCCGGCGTCTGCACCATGGCCGTGTAGCCGAAGCCGCCCCACACGATCGCGATGACGTTGAGCTCCGTGAGCGGCGCCCGCATCAGCGGGGGCAGATCCAGGTTTTCCTCGCCCGGCTGCTGGCTCTCTATGCCGACCGGCTTGAACGGGTCCCGCCTCTGCGACGGGTCGTAGGAATAGCCGCCCCCGCCGGAGGCGTTGGGCAGGGCCGGATCCTGCGCCGATGGGGCGGCCTGAGGGGCGCTCCCGACCGATGGCGCCGGCGCAGCTTGGTTCGCCTGGGCAACCAGCATGCTGCCTCCCGCATGATCGGCGGACACGCCCATGAGCCAGCCGCTCCCCCACACCAACGCCACCGCCAACCAGCTTGTCCCCCGCCAGAACGGAGTCCCCACTCCCCCTCCTTCGGCCCCGCTCCGTGATCCGATTCCGCCTCTCTCACGGACGCCGTTACTTCTTCGCCGGCGGCGCCGTCTCCTTGCTTTCGGGAGGCGCCGCGAACGCCGTCAGTTCGAATACGGTCTGGATCACCACCCGCTCCCGCTCGACCTTCGGAGATCCCATGCGCAGATCCGCGACGCTCATGATCCGGGGCATCTTGCTGATCCGGTCGAAGAACAACCCGGCCGTATGGTAGCTGCCCGCGACCTCCACGTTCACCGGCATCCGCACGAACAGTTTGGACTGGTCCTGAGCCGGACTGCCCGGCTTCCAGAGTTTGATGTCGAGGCCGAGCCGCACGCCCAGATCCGAGAGCTGCTTGAGCAGCGAGACCGCCTCTTCTTCCGGGGGGAGTCGTTCCTTTTTCTTGTTGAGCTCCTCTTCGAGCTGTTTGCTGGCCGCAATCAATTCCTCCAGGTGCTTGACCTTGATGCTGGTCGCCTGGATCTCCGCGTCCAACCTGCCGATATCCGCCTGCAGGCTGGCAACGAGATCCGACTTCGGCACCGCCACATAGTAATAGAACCCCACGGCAACTCCGGCCACGACGATCGCCAGCAGGGCGACTTTCTGGGCGACCGGCACCGTGCGGAGGACTTCCAGGTTGAGCTTGGGCAGGTCCACGTCATCCCTTCACGGCCAAGTTGAGCTTGAACTGATAGACCGCCGCCTTGCCTTCCGTGCCGGACCGTGTCTCCGCCAGCCGGATCGCGCTGAAATAATTGGTCCGCCGCAGGTTGTTGACGAACTCGACGACGTCGTCGTTGCTCATCGCCCGCCCTTCGAGTTCGACATCGCCCCCCTTGACCTGCAACCTCACGAGCCAGAGCTTGAGCGGCTCCAGGCTCTGACTGACGTAATCCATGACCCGGACCGGGCCGACACGGGCCTTCTCCAGCTGCTCGATGATCCGATTCTTGTCCTCGAGCTGCTTTTTCTTCTGCTCGAAATCCTCGACCTGCTTGACCTTCTCCTTGAGCGCCGTCAGCCGCTTGCCTTTCTCCTGCTTCTCCAGCTGACGGGCTTCGATCTCCCCGTCCAGAACCCCCGAATAGTACCAGCAGCTCGCCAAGGTCAGAAGAATCAGGCCCGCGGCCCCAGCCGCCTCCAGCCGGACATCCCATTGTTTCTGGGCCGCGCGTGCGCGTGGTCCGGGAAGCAGGTTGATTCGGATCATCGATCGCCGATCGTCCGCAGCGCCAATCCGACTCCGACCGCTGCCTGGGGCGCCACGCTGGACAGGAACTCCGGGTCCAATTGCGCGCCGGTCGTATCAACCTGGCTGAAGGGATTGGCCAGTTCGACGGCTACTCCCATGCGATCCCGCAACTGCTGAACCAATCCGGCTACTCTGGCGCATCCTCCGCACAACAGGATCCGGCTCACCTCCAGGTCCGAGTAAATCGACCTGAAGTGGTCGATGGAGCGGGCAATCTCCGTGGCGACTTCCGCGTTGACGTTTTCGATCACGGTGGCGACGGCATCCAGGTCCAGCCCTTCACGGCGCTCCCCCTGCTTGGCCGCCTCCGCCTCCTCGTATGAAACACCCAGGTCTCGCTGGATGGCTTCGGTGTAGCGATTGCCGCCGATGGAAATATCCCGCGTGAACAGCGAGACGTTCCCCTTCAAGATATTGACGTTCATCACGCTGGCGCCGACGTTCACCAACGCCGTGATCTCGTCCGCCCCTGGCGAATAGTTGATCCCGTGCATGTTCTCAATGGCAAAGGCGTCCACGTCCAACACCATCGGGTTCAATCCTGCGCCCTTGACCAATTCAGTCAATTCGTTCACCTTCTCCTTCTTGGCCGCAACCAACAGGACCGACATTTGGGGCTGCCCGTCATCCGACTGCTCCAGCGGGTTCAGAATGTGAAAGTCCAGGTTGACTTCGTTGATGTCGAACGGAATGTATTGCTCGGCGGCGAGCTTGACCTGCCCTTCCAGCTCCTCATCCGGCATCGGGGGGAGCGCGATCTTCTTCACGATGACTGAATGTCCGGAGATGGACATCGCGACGTTCTTCAGCTTCGTCCCGGACTCCTGCAACAACTCCTTGATGACGGTGACGACTCGGGCCGCGTCCATCACCGTCCCGTCCACGATCACTTCGGGCTCCAGCGGCTTCATGCCGAACTTCTGAAGCGCATATTTCCCCTTGTAGCCCTTCATCTGGACCAGCTTGATCGAGCTGGAGCCGATGTCCAAGCCCAGCAGCTGCTTGGACGGTCCGAAAAGCGTTCCGACGTCCATCTCCAGCAGTCTCTTGAACGGCTCGAACACACTCGCCTCCGGTCAAAGCGTTGCGTTCCGGGTTTGAATGATCCGCTTGATCTCCCTGATGTTCTGGTCCGTGTACACCCGCCAATTCCGCCAATCGCGTGACGGACCGGAGATCAAGCCCTCCCGCTCCCATCGGAACAGCGTCGCGCGTGAAACGTCAAAGAGCTTGCACACCTCAATGGTCTTGTAACGCTTCTTCGCCTGCTCAACCATTCGTCTCACGTCTCCAATCCCCGCTGAGGTCCTCGTTCAAGGCATAAACCGCCAATCTATAATGTGCCACCTAAGTATAGTCAGTATAGTTGAGCTGTCAAGCAACAGGCGCATTTCGTGCAGGGCGGAACCGGAGGGTTCACCGAAAGGAGACCTGGTCCGGGGGGGGAGGAACCGGTCGGCCGGTCAACTCTTCTGCAGGTCGCGATGGCGCAACACACTCTCCCGCCCGAGGGCCACGAGCCGTTCACGCAACCTGGCCGCAATGGCCACGGAGCGATGCCGGCCACCGGTGCAGCCGATGGCAATGGTCAGGTAGCTGCGGCGCTCCCGCTCGTAGAGGGGCAAGAGGAGCTTGAGCATGGCTTCGAGCTGATCGAGAAACGCGACGGCATCTGGATCGTCAAGAACATACGCCTGTACGCGCCGGTCCTCCCCGGTCAGCGGCTTCAACTCGTCCACGAAATTCGGATTCCGGAGGAATCGCACGTCAAACAGCAGATCGGCCTCGTAGGGAATGCCGAACTTGAAGCCGAACGTCAGCAGGGAGATGGTCATGGGGTGACTCTCTCCCTGCCGCAGAAAGTGCCTGGCCAACTGATCTTTGAATTCGTGGACCGTAATGTCGGAGGTGTCCACGATCCAGTCGGCCCGTCGCCGGAGATCCTGGAGACGCTCCCGCTCCAGACGGACGCCTTCGAGGACCGGGGACTGCGGGAGAAGCGGGTGCGGCCGGCGTGACTCCGAGAAGCGTCGGACGAGAACTTCGTCGCGGGCATCGAGAAAGATCAGCTCGACGGAGTGGCCGAGGGACTTCAACCGGTCCAGATCGCTCAGCAGGTCCGCAAGGAAACCCCGTTCGCGGATGTCGATGCCCAGCGCGACGCTGCGGACTTCCCCTCCCTGCTGCAAGCACAGCTCGACGAACTTGGGAAGCAGAGGCAGCGGCAGATTGTCCACGCAGAAGAACCCCAGATCCTCACAGCACTTGATCGCGTAAGTCTTCCCGGATCCCGAGAGCCCGCTGATGATCACGAGGCGGAGCGTCTGCATGGGCTGTCCCAGACTAGACCGGCTGGGGGTCGATCAGTTCGGCGTCACCGTTCTCCAGCCGCCTGAGGAGCTGGAGTCGATCGGAGGCGGCGTTGACAAAGATCACGATCGCAGATGGTTGGGAGCCGAGGCGACCGACGGCCTCCGCCACGGTGAGGGAAGGAACCTCCAGCCGCACGCTCTTGATTGGCGCCGATTTGGCGGGCGTCTCGGCTCCGGGGACGACTCGTCTCGCGAAAGGCGAATCGCCTTTGTGTTCGACCAGCTTCTCTTTGTGCTTGCGGATCTGCCGGCTGATCTTGTCGAACAGGTCGTCGATCGACCCGTACATCTCCTTCGTCGAGCTCCTGGCCTGTACGCCCACTCCGTTCAGGTTGAGCACGACCTCGGCCGTGTGCCGGTACTTCTCCACCGCCAGGACGACCTGGGCCCCGCCAAGCTTCAAGCCGTACCGATCCAGCCGCTGCATGCGTGATTCGATGTAGCGTCGCAAGGCCGGCGTGACTTCAACGTGGCGACCGGTGATCCTGACGCGCATAGAAGGGTGCCCGTGAAAGCAACAGGGAGAATGGCTAATAGGGTCGCTTCCGCTGGCTGGCCGACGGGATGTTCACTTCCGCACGATACTTGGCCACGGTCCGCCTGGCGATCATGATGTTGTGGCTGCGGAGGCGCGCCACGATTTCCTGGTCCTTGAGCGGGTGCTGTGCGTCTTCCTCCGCCACCATGCGCCGGATCATGTCCCGCACGGTGACCGAGGACAACATCTCTTCGCTCTGGTCGGCCCGCTGGATCCCCGTGTTGAAGAAGTATTTCAGCTCGAACATCCCTTGCGGGCAGTACACGTACTTGTTCGCGGTCACTCGGCTGACCGTGGATTCGTGCATCCCGATGTCTTCCGCCACCTGCTTCAGCACCAGGGGTTTGAGCTGTTGCACGCCCTTTTCGAAGAACTGCTCCTGAAACTTGACGATGCTCCCCACCACCTTGAGGATGGTCTTGTTGCGCTGCTCGATGCTCCGAATGATCCACTGGGCCCCGCGCAGCTTCTCCTCCAGATAGGCCTTGGTGGCCTCGGATTGATCCTGCTTGCCCACCATCAGCTTCCGGTAGTACGGGCTGATGCGCAATCTCGGCAGCCCGTCATCGTTCAGCAGGACCTCCCATTCGCCCTCGTTCTTGACGACGAACACGTCGGGCACGACCACGTAGTTCTCTGAGGAGAAGTAGGGACGCCCCGGCTTCGGCTCGAGCGCCTCGATCACCTTGGTTGCCTCGAATACCTCCTCGGCCGTCACGCCCAGGGCCTTCGCGATGCGCCCGTAATGTTTCTTCTCCAAGTCCTTCAGATGATTGCTGACGATGGCCTCGATCAGCGACCCCTTGAACGACCGGCTTTGGCGTAAACCGGTCCTCATCGGATCGTTGTCGAGGTGCCCGAGCTGGATGAGCAGGCACTCGCGGAGGTCGCGCGCGCCCACTCCGGTGGGATCGAAGGTCTGGACGTGCCTCAGGACGGTTTCGACCTGCTCCACGGAGGCTTCGGCATCGGCGGCCAACTCTTCGATCGGGGTCCTCAGGTATCCGTCTTCGTCCAAGTTCCCGATGATGACCCGCCCGATTGCCTTCTCAGTCTCGCTCAGGCCCGAGAGCCCCAACTGCCAGAGCAGGTGGTCTTCGAGCGTCATGGGCTTGACGGCGGTCTGGTCGTAGGACGGCAGCTCGTCTTGCCCGGACGAGGGGTACTCGACATCCCCCACGCGCCGATCGGCGTCCAGATAGTCCTCCCACTCTAGGCCATCCGGCCCTTCGGGCTTGGCTTCGTCGGCGTCGCTTCCCTCCTCCTGCTTGCTGTCGGTCTTGCTCTGGTTCCACTCTTCGGCGGACGGCTCGCCTTCCTCCGCGTCGGCCTGCATCTCCTCGAGCAAGGGATTTTCCATCAGGTGCTGCGTCAGCGTCTGCTGGAGTTCCAGACGGGACAGTTGCAGCAGCTTGATGGCTTGCTGCAACTGCGGCGTCATGATCAGCTTCTGCCGCAGGCTTAGATCAAGCCGTAGTTTCATATCCCATCCCTGTGACGTTCCCTGGCGTGCCCGACCCTACAGCCGGAACCGCTCTCCCAGGTAGATGGCCCGGGCCGTTGAACTGTTGACGATGGTCTCCGGAGAGCCGGTCTCCAGGATCTCGCCTTCGTTGATGATGTAAGCCCGGTCCGTGATGGACAGCGTTTCCTGTACGTTGTGGTCCGTGATCAGGATGCCGATCTGCTTCTCCCTCAGGCGCGTGACGATCTGCTGAATGTCCCCCACCGCAATCGGATCGATGCCCGCGAAGGGTTCGTCCAGCAGGAGAAACTGCGGATCGATCACCAGCGCCCTCGTGATCTCCAGCCGGCGCCGCTCCCCGCCGGAAAGGGCGTACGCCCGGCTCTTGCGCAGATGCGTCAGGTCCAGCTCCTTGAGCAGCGCCTCCGCACGATCCGCCTGTTCTTGCGGCGTCAGGTCCAGCATTTCGAGGATCGCACGGATGTTGTCTTCGACCGACAGGCGGCGAAAGACCGAGGACTCTTGGGGCAGATAACCGATGCCCAATCGGGCCCGCTTGAACATCGGCAGATCGGTGATCGCCTGGCCGTTGAGCAAAATCTGTCCGTCGTCTGGCTGGCAGAGCCCGACCATCATGTCAAAGATCGTGGTCTTGCCGGCCCCGTTGGGACCCAGGAGACCGACCACCTCGCCAGCCCCGACGTCCAGGCTGACGCCCTTGACCACCTGGCGCCCCTTGAAGCTCTTCCGCAGGCCCTTGGCTTCCAGTCGCTGCAGAGAGGGCGCGGCCGCCAGAGTCAGAGGGGCCGCCGCTTCGCAGCCGATGACCGCCCCCTTCCGCCTCACCGGCCGCCTCCCGGCTCCTGATCGATCTGAACGCGGGTTTCCCCTTCCACAACGCTCCGTTCCTCGGCCAGGTACATGGTGATGACCTTCCCGCTCACCTTGGTTCCCTTTTGCCAGGCGACCGGCTCACCGGTCAAGACGATCTTCTCCTCGCTCTCGTAGTATACGGCCTTCTGGCAGGTCGCCCGGCCGTCGTCCTTCTCAATCCGCACGTGTCCCATGGCCTCGATCAGGTTGATCGCGCGGTTCCCTGGCATCCCCGCTCCGCCATTGCCCTTGGCGCCCGGTTGCGCCTCGCCGGCCTTGCCGCTCGAACTCTGTTGCTCGCTTGGCTTGAACAGCACCACCATCTCGTCGGAGTAGACGGTCAGGGTTCCTTTCGTGAGCACGACCGTCCCCTCGAAGATCGCCTTGCTCTCCTGGTTCCGCACCGTCATCTTCTTGGCCGTGATCGTGGTGCGCTCACCGTCCGCCGAAGCCGGAACGGCCTGGCCGCCCCAGACCGGCTGCGCCAGGAGACCCGGGAAGCCCAAGAGGCAAGCTGCGAATAAGCTGATTGGGCTATTGGCTGATTTCCGCACGGACATTGTCAAGAATCCTGAACTCCTCTCTATCGAGCTTCCCGACAAGCCCTTGCCCCTTGATCTCCAGCCCGTGACCGAATATCGTCACGGGATCGCTGGTGCTGATCTCCCGCTTCTCATCGGTCCAGGCAATGTGGTTGGTGCTGATCGTGTAGCCGCTCTCCAGCCGGACGTTGATGGGGGCCGAGCGATTCGCGAGCACGAAGTCCTTCCTGGCGATGTCGATCGTGCCTTCATCCCCCTCGAGCCTCATCTCCCGCCCCTTCGCTCCGTAGAGCGTCACCTGCACACGGTCCAGCACCGCCCGCTTTTCCGTCTCGAACATGTGGGCCCGTTGCGCGAGCACTTCCCACTGAACGGTCCCGGCCCGTGATTGGATGTACTTGAACTGATCAATGCCGGCATCGGACTGGCTTAGCGGGCCCTGGCTGGCAGAGGTTGGAGGGGGAACCGATTCGACGCGGGTCGCGAGAAGGTAGATGAGAAAGGAAGCCAGAGCGGCACTGAGGCCGAGCAAACCGCGGCGTACCCAACGCTCCCACATAACTTGCCCAAAATCAATTGATTTGGCACGAGGGTGGACAGGCACGATAATAGCATACGCCAGAAGGGCAAGTAAATAAATGGCGCGCTGGCTGGGAACGGAGATCCCGGCGAGCAGCGCGCCACCATGGAGAGCCTCAGCGGAGCGGAGGAGCGTGGAAGTCAGGATGCGAGAAACCGGGCCGCCGAATGGTTTTAGGACGCGACGGCGGCTTTGGCCGGTTTCTTGCCGGCTTTTTCGGCAGCCGCGGAGTCGGACGCCGCTTGGGCCCCCTCCCGCCTCGAGACCAACTCGATGGCCACCATCGCAGCCGTATCGCCGACCCGCCGCCGAGTCTTGATCAGTCTCGTGTACCCGCCGTTTCGATCCCGGAACCGTCCCGCGACGTCCTCGAACAGTTTGGCCACGACGTCCTTGCTGCGGAGGAACCCAAGCGCCCTCCGACGGGCGGGGAGGTCGCCCTGTTTGCCCAACGTGATCATCCGCTCCGTGAATCCGCGGATTTCCTTCGCCTTGGCTTCCGTCGTTTCGATCCGCTCGTGCTCGAGCAGCGAGGTCACCAAACTTCTGAACAAGGCCCGGCGGTGCTTGGTCCTCCGCCCGAGCTGCCTGCCTTTCTTTCTGTGGCGCACGGTTTCCCCCGTCTACGCGTCGTTCTTGACGTTCCCGTCGCCGACGGGCATGTCGAGTTTGGTACCCAAGCTCAAGCCCATTTCGGTCAAGATCTCTTTGATCTCGTTGAGAGACTTCTTGCCGAAATTCTTGGTCTTGAGCATTTCCGCTTCCGTCTTTTGCACCAGATCGGCGATGGTCTTGATGTTGGCGTTCTTGAGGCAATTGGCGGCCCGGACCGAGAGCTCCAGCTCGTTGACGCTCCGGAAAAGATTCTTGTTGAGCTCCCGCTTTTCCTCTTCTTTTCTGACGGCCGGTTTCGCTTCGCCGAGCTCTTCCGGATTGATGAAGATGTTCACGTGCTCGCGGAGAATGCCGGCGGCCGTGGACAGGGCGTCCTGCGGCGCGATGCTCCCATCCGTCCAGATATCGAGCACCAGCTTGTCGTAGTCGGTCACCCGCCCGACCCGCGCATTCTCCACCTGGAAGTTGACGCGCTTCACGGGCGAATAGATCGAGTCCACCGCGATGACGCCGATCGGCAGCCCTTCTTCCTTGTTCCGCTCAGCCGGAACGTAGCCGCGGCCGGGCTTCACGACGATCTCCATGTCCAGGACCGCTTCCTTGTCCAAGGTCGCGATGTGCAGGTCCGGATTCAGCACGGTCAGGTCCGCGTCGTGGATGATGTCGCTCGCCTTTGCTTCGCCAGGTCCCTTCTTGCGGAGCCGGACGGTCTTGGGCTTATCGGTGTGCAGCTTCACCCGCAGGCTCTTGACGTTCAGGATGATCGCGGTCACATCCTCCGTCACGCCGGGGATCGTGGAAAACTCGTGCAAGACGCCCTCGATGCGCACCGTCGTGACCGCAGCCCCGGTCAACGAGGACAGGAGCACGCGCCGCAGCGAATTCCCGATGGTCGTCCCGAATCCTCGCTCGAACGGCTCAGCCGTGAACTTGCCGTATGTCGGGGAAAGCGTCTCCTTGTCAGCTTCAACCCGCATCGGGACTTGGAAGTCCTTCATTGCCTTAATCATAGTTCCCCCTTCGCCTCGTCCCCGGAACCAGCCAGTGCCTGGGCCGTCCACCCCGCTCGACCCGGGCCAGGCACTACCTGGAATACAGCTCCACGACCAACTGCTCGTTGACCGGGAGCGCGATCTCCTCCTTCGTCGGCAGCGCCTTGACCGTGCCCTTGAAGGCAGCCCTGTCCAGCTCCAGCCACGTCGGGATCCCCCGTCCGTCCACCGCCTCGAGGGCCGCCTGAATCGGCACCAGTTCGCGGCTCCGCTGGCGCACCTCGACCACGTCCCCGACCTTGACCGTGCAAGAGGGGACGTCGGTCTTCCTGCCGTTTACCAGGATGTGTCCGTGACCGACCAACTGTCTCGCCTGTTTGCGCGAGGAGGCGAAGCCAAGGCGGTAGACGACGTTGTCCAGCCGGCACTCCAGCAGCTTCAGCAGGTGCTCGCCGGTGATCCCGACCTTGCGCTCCGCCCGGTGGAATACCCCTCGGAACTGCTGTTCCTGCAGCCCATAGATCCGCCGCAGCTTCTGCTTCTCGCGCAACTGGGCGCTGTATTCCGAGATTCGGGGACGTCCCTGCCCGTGCTGCCCAGGAGCGTAGCTTCGTCGCTCGATCGCGCACTTTTCGGTCATGCAGCGCGAGCCTTTGAGGAAGAGCTTTTCCCCTTCCCTCCGGCACAACCGACAAACTGGACCTCTATACTTCGCCACTGCTCCCTCCTCTTAAACCCGTGAAACGTGAACGGCGCGAGGTGACACGCTCCCCGCCTCCCACGATGAGGTTACACGCGCCTCCGCTTGGGCGGCCTGCAGCCATTGTGCGGAATCGGCGTCACGTCGCGGATCAAGTTGATGCGCAGCCCCGCCGCCTGGAGGGATCGGATCGCCGACTCCCGACCGGAGCCTGGACCGTTCACGTAGACGTCGACCTGACGCATGCCGTGCTCCATCGCCTTCCTGGCCGCCGTTTCGCCGGCCCGTTGGGCGGCAAAGGGGGTGCTCTTGCGCGACCCCTTGAAGCCCTGGTTGCCAGCGCTCGCCCACACGACCGTGTTGCCGCTCATATCCGTGATCGTGACGATCGTGTTGTTGAAGGAGGCCTGGATGTGGGCGATCCCGCTCTGGACCGTCTTCTTCTCCTTCTTCTTCCCTTTCTTGACGCTCATGCACGACTCCTCTCAGACGCAACCGACTGCGGTCAGGCGCTGGGCGCCGCGGTCACGGGCTTGCGCGCCTTGCCGATCGCCGACCGGCGGCCCTTCCGGGTCCGCGCATTCGTCCTGGTTCGCTGTCCGCGCACCGGGAGCCCCTTGCGGTGCCGAAGGCCCCGGTACGTGCCCGTATCGACCAGACGCTTGACGCTCAGCGAGACCTCCTTGCGGAGATCCCCCTCCACTTTGTAGTCACGCTCGATGGTTTCCCTGAGCTTGACGATCTCGTCCTCGCTCAGATCCTTGACCCGGGTCGCACCCTCCACGCCCGCCTTCTTGACGATCTGGGCCGCGGTGGACCGACCAATCCCGTAAATGTAGGTCAACCCGACATCGACCCGCTTCTCCCTCGGCAGATCCACGCCCGCGATACGTGCCATCTTTCCTCCCGTTGATCAGAATCGTCGCGCGTGAAGCGGCGTTCGTGAAGCGCGAGGTGGCCGTCGCGGCTTCTCTTGCGCTTCACGCTTCACGATACACGCGCCTCATCCTTGGCGCTGCTTGTGCCGAGGGTTCTCGCATTGGACCCTCACCACGCCCCGCCGCCGGATGACCCGGCATTTCGAGCAGATCGGCTTGACTGACGATTTCACTTTCATGGCAATACGTCCTCGCGAATCCCCGTCATGTCCCCCCGGCCTCATTTGAACCGGTAGGTGATGCGGCCCCTGGTCAGGTCGTAGGGCGAAAGCTCGACGGTCACCTTGTCTCCGGGCAGGATCCGGATGAAGTGCATGCGCATCTTCCCCGAGATGTGCGCCAAAATCACGTGCCCGTTGTCCAACTTGACCCGAAACATCGCGTTCGGGAGAGTCTCCGCCACCGTTCCCTGGACCTCGATGATGTCTTCCTTCGGCATGGGACCAGCCCCGTCAGACGTCAGGACAACTTGGTCAGGATACGCGGCGGCCCGCTCGCTTGGACCGCGATCGTATGCTCAAAGTGTGCGGAGAGACTCCCGTCCTTCGTCACTGCAGTCCACTGATCGTCCAGAATGCACACCGCGCTGCTTCCCATGTTGACCATGGGCTCGATCGCCAGCACCATCCCCTCCTGCAACCGAGGCCCCTGCCCCGGCTTCCCGTAATTGGGCACCTGCGGCTCTTCGTGCAGCTGCCGCCCGATCCCGTGGCCGACGAAGTCGGTCACGACCGAGAACCCCGCGCCTTCGGCGTGCCGCTGCACCGCATGGGAAATGTCCGAAAGCCGGTTGCCGACCACCGCCTGCTCGATCCCCTTGGCGAGCGCCTCTTCGGTCACCCGCAGCAACTCCGCCACCTTCGGCGGAATGTCTCCCACCGGCACCGTCACCGCCGCGTCCCCGTAGAACCCGTCGACGATCGCGCCCAGATCCAATCCGATGATGTCGCCTTCTTTCAGGACTCTCTTGGACGGGATCCCGTGAACCACCTGGTTGTTCACCGAGGCACAGAGGGTCTTCGGGTAACTCCGGTATCCCTTGAACGCCGGGGTCCCTCCGCGGGATCGGATGAACTCTTCGGCGAACCGGTCCAGCTCATCCGTGGTCACGCCGGGCCGGACCTGCCGCTTGAGAGCCTCCAGCGTCTCGGCCACGAGCTTGCTGGCCCGAGCCATGACCTCGATCTCTTCGGGCGTCTTCAAGACGATCATGCCAGCCCATTCGCCGTCAGCAGCCCCAACAGCCGTTGCTGAACCGCCTCGATCCGGCCTGACCCGTCCAGATCGGAGAGCAACCCGCGTCGCCGGTAGAACGAAATGAGCGGCGCGGTCTGTTCCTCGTAGACCGAGAGCCGGGCCTCCACCGTCGCCTTCGTATCGTCGCTGCGCTGGACCAGTTCCGCCCCGCACTTGTCGCAGATTCCCTCGCGCTTGGGGGGCGCAAACTCGACATGATAGACCGCCTGACACTTGGGACAGCTGCGCCGTCCGGTCAGGCGCCGGACCACTTCGTCCTTCGGGACAACCACGTTGATGACCTGGTCCAGCTTCTGGCCGCGGATCTTCAGCATCGCGTCCAACTCCTCGGCCTGCTTGACGGTCCGGGGGAACCCGTCCAGCAGGAAGCCCCCGGCGCACTCCGGCTGGGCCAGCTTTTCCTCGACGATCCCCACCACGACGTCGTCGGGCACCAGCTTCCCTTGGTCCATGCACGCCTTGGCTTGAAGCCCCAGCGGGGTCTGGTTCCGCACCGCCTCGCGGAGGATGTCGCCGGTCGAAATCTTGGGCTGGTGGAACCGGGCGGCCACCCACTGGGCCTGCGTGCCCTTGCCGACCCCCGGCGCGCCCAGAAAGACGATCCGCATGGGCGCCTCAGCCGCTCCGTCCCCTGAGCCGTCCCTTGGCCAAGAACCCCTCGTAGTTCCGCATCAGCATGTGCGATTCGATCTGCTGCGCGGTGTCCAGCCCCACCCCGATGACGATCAGCAGCGAGGTCCCGCCGAAGTAGAACGGCACGTTCAACTTGTAGATCAAAAACTCCGGGACCACGCAGACGGCGGCCAGATAGACCGAGCCGGCGGTCGTGATCCGGGTCAGCACCTTGTAGATGTAGTCCGACGTCCGCTGCCCCGGCCGGATGCCCGGGATGAAGCCGCCGTACTTCTTCATGTTGTCCGCCATGTCCACGGGGTTCAGCACGACCGCCGTGTAGAAAAAGCAGAAGAACACGATCAGCCCGACGTACAAGACCGTGTACAGCAGCGACCCGGGCGCGAGCTGCGCCCCCAGCGACTGCACCCAGGGAATCTGGATGAACCCCGCGATCGTGGCCGGGAACGCGATGATCGAGGACGCGAAGATCGGCGGAATCACGCCTGCCGTGTTGATCTTGAGCGGGATGTGCGTGCTTTGCCCCCCGTAGACCCGCCGCCCGATCACGCGCTTGGCGTACTGCACCGGAATCTTGCGGCGTCCGCTCTCCAGAAACACGATCGCCGCGACCACTCCGAGCATGACGAAGCCCAGGATGACCAGGAGCATGAAGCTCAGCTGCCCGACCTGGTACAGGTCGAAGGTCTGTGCGACCGCGCTCGGCAGCCGCGCCACGATGCCCGCGAAGATGATCAGCGAGATGCCGTTTCCGATCCCCCGCTCGGTGATCTGCTCGCCCAGCCACATCAGGAACCCCGTGCCGGCCGTGAGCGTGATGACGGTCATCAGCCGGAACGACCAGCCGGGATTCAGTACGAAGGCTCCCTGGTTCATGCCCTCCAGGCCGACGGCGATGCCGAAGCCCTGGATCATCGCGATGGCGATCGTGCCGTACCGCGTGTACTGGATGATCTTCTTTCGCCCGCGCTCGCCCTCCTTCGCCAGCTTGGACAGGTGGGGAATCACCACCGTCAGGAGCTGCAGGATGATCGACGCGCTGATGTACGGCATGATGCCGAGCGCGAAGATCGTCAACCGGGACAGCGCCCCGCCCGAGAAGATGTCCAGGAAGCCGAGCAGCGAGCCGCCCTTCTCCTGGAGAAATTTCGCCAACTCCTCGTTGTTGATGCCGGGCGTCGGGATGTGCGCGCCGACCCGATACACCGCCAGCATCGTGAGGGTGAACAGGATGCGGGTGCGCAGCTCCGGAATCTTGAAGATGTTCTGGAAGCTGGTAAATAGCCGTTCAAACACCGCCGATGACCTCAGCCCTCCCACCGGCGGCCTCGATCTTCTGGACCGCCGATTTGCTGAACTTGTGGGCTTGGACGATGATCGGCTTCGTCACCTCACCAAGGCCGAGAATCTTCACGGGCCGGGCCGTCCGCTTGATGAGGCGGGCTTCAGCCAACACCTGGGGCGTGATCGGGTCGGCCGTCTCCAACGTGGCCAGTGTCTTGAGGTTCACCACCGAGTACTCCGTCCGGAACGGACTGGTGAACCCGTGCTTGGGCAGGCGACGCACCAGGGGCATCTGCCCGCCTTCGAACCCCGGACGCTTGCCTCCGCCAGACCGGGCCAGCAGGCCCTTGTGGCCTTTCGTCGCCGTCTTCCCGTGACCGGAGCCCGGCCCTCGCCCGATGCGTTTCCGCTTCCTATTCGCTCCCGCAGGGGGAGCCAGTTCGTGCAGTTTCATCGCGGCTTCACTTCCAATAAGTACACAACCTTGTGAATCATGCCCCGCACCTGGGGCGTGTCCGGGCGCGTGACGGTCTGGCTGACTTTGCGCAGCCCGAGGCCGCGCAACACCAGCCGGTGGGTATGCGGCGTCCCGATGGGGCTCCGCTTCAACGTGATGACGAGCGATCCGGCAGCCATGGCCTCACCCCACCTTCTGCAGGCCACTCCGTCGGATCCGCGTGACCTCCTGCGGATCCCGGAGCTGGCGCAGCCCCTCGAGCGTGGCCCGCACCGTGTTGAACGGATTCCCCCGCCCCAGGGTCTTGGCAATGATGTTCCGGGCCCCGGCCAGCTCGACCACGGCCCGCACCGCTCCGCCGGCGATGACGCCGGTCCCTTCCGCCGCGGGCTTGAGCAACACGTGCTCCCCGCCGAACAGGCCGTGCACCTCGTGCGGGATCGTCCCTTCCTTGATCGGGACCTGAACCAGGTGCTTCTTCGCCTGCTCAACGGCTTTGGAGATCGCCACGGGGACCTCCGCGGCTTTTCCCTTGCCGATGCCAACCCAGCCCTGTCCGTCTCCGACCGCGACCAGCGCGCAGAAGTTGAACCGCTTGCCCCCCTTGACCACCTTGGCCACGCGGTTGATGAACACCACTTTGTCCTTCAGGCTCAATTCCTCTGGATTGACTCGCACGAATCTCGCTCCTCTTTCCCGGTTTAGAACTGCAGCCCGTGCTCGCGCGACGCCTCGGCGAGGGCTTTGATCCGCCCGTGGTACAGCCAGCCGCCCCGATCGAAGACCACGGCGGTGACGTTGAGCGCCTTGGCCCGTTCGGCCAGCAGCTTCCCGACCGCCTTCGCCGCCTCGATGGTGCCGGTTGACTTGAGGGCTTTCCGCAGGGATTGGTCCAGCGTCGAAGCCGCCGCCAGCGTATGCCCCTTGGTGTCGTCGATGACCTGGGCGTAGATGTGTCCCTTGCTGCGGAAGACGTTCAGGCGAGGGCGCGCAGGCGTGCCGAAGACGCGCTGCCGGATCCGCCGATGCCTCCGTTCCCGTTTCTCTGTTTTTGCGGTGGTTTTCATCGCCTCACTTACTTGCCGGTCTTGCCTTCCTTCTTCCGCAGGACTTCGCCGGCGTACCGGATTCCCTTCTGTTTGTACACGTCCGGCGGCTTGATGGCCCGCAGGTTCGCAGCCGTCTGGCCGACCTTGCGCTTGTCGATGCCGCGGACCGTGATGACCGTCTGCTTGTCCACCTTCGCTTCGACCCCGTCGGGCAGCTCGAAGACGACCGGATGGGTGTAGCCGACGTTCAACTGCAGGGTTTTCCCCTGAGTCTGCGCCTTATACCCGACTCCGGTGATTTCGAGCGTCCGCTCGTACCCCTTGGTCACGCCGACGATCATGTTGTTGATCTCGGCCCTGGTCAGGCCGTGCAGGGCGCGCGTTTGGGGATCGTCGCCCGACCGACTGGCCTGCACCTGCCCATCGGCCACGGCGACCGTCACACCTTGCGCCAGCAGCCATTCGAGCCGCCCGAGCGGCCCCTTGACCGAGACCACCCGATCGGCGACCTTGACTTCCACTCCGGCTGGAATAGGAACGGGTTTTCGACCCAACCGCGACATAATCCCTCTTCAAAAAGCCGTCGGCTGACAGCTTCGTTTCCCCTCACCAAATGTGACAGAGCACTTCGCCGCCCAAGCCGGCTTTCCGGGATTCCTGGTCCGTCATGAGCCCCTTGGACGTCGAGAGGATCGCCACGCCCATGCCGCCCATCACGGGCTTCACGTCCCGTCGGCCGACGTAGACCCGATGGCCCGGCTTGCTGACCCGCCGCATCCCGGTAATCAACGGCTTGTTCTCCTCGGCGTATCGCAGCTGGATGCGGAGCGCCGGATGGCCGTCCGCGGTCGTCCGCTCGTATTCACCGATGAACCCCTCGGCCTTCATGACGCGGAGGATCTCCGCCTTGAGTCTGGAGGCGGGCACGGTCACGGTCTCGTGGCCCCGTCTCGCCCCGTTTTGAATCCGGATCAGAAGGTCCGCAATCGGATCGGTCATCATCCTCGAAACTCCATCCCTTCCTTTACCAACTGGCCTTCCGGACGCCGGGAATTTCCCCGCGCAGGCTCAGGAACCGGAAGCAGATCCGGCACATCCGGAACCGGCGCAGGAACCCCCTCACGCGCCCGCACAGGGGGCACCGGTTGTACCGCCTCACCTTGAACTTCGGCTCACTCGCCGCTTTGTTCCGCAACGCTTTTCGTGCCACTCGTCCTCTCCATCCGAACTTGCCGCACCCGCTCAGGCTCGGAACGGCATGCCGAGCAGACGCAGGAGGGCTTTTCCCTCATCGTTGGTCCTGGCGGTCGTCACGAACGTGATGTCCATGCCGTGGATCGACGCCACATGGTCGTACTTGATCTCCGGAAAGATCAACTGCTCCTTGAGGCCGAGCGTGTAGTTCCCGCGCCCGTCGAAGGCCTTCGGGGAGACTCCCCGGAAGTCGCGGATCCGCGGAAGCGCAAGGCTGACCAGCCGGTCCAGGAACTCGTACATCCGGTCGCTGCGGAGCGTGACCTTCGCTCCGATCGGCATCCCCTGCCGGAGCTTGAATCCAGCAATGGCCTTCTTGGCCCTGGTCACGATCGGCTTCTGCCCGGTAATGACGCCGAGCTCGGTGGCGGCGCTTTCCAACAGCTTGACGTTCTGGATCGCCTCGCCCATCCCGACGTTCAGGACGATCCGCGTCAGCCGCGGCACCTGCATCGGGTTCTTGTACCCGAACTCCTTCATCAGCGCCGGCACCACCTGGCCCTGGTAGGTATCCTTGAGCCGCGGCGGAACCCTCGGACCGCTCGGCTTGGGCACCGCTTTCGCTTCCGCGTGCTCCTTCGCCGCCGGAGCCACATCCTTTTTCGGAGCCTTGGCCGCCGGCTTCTTGCCGGCCACCTTGTCCGCGGCCCCCTTCTCAGCCTTCGTCATGCTCCGCTCCCCAACCTCGGCTTAATCGATGACCTGCTGATCCTTCCGGGAGACGCGCACCCGCTGCCCGTTCTCCAGGACCTTGATCCCCAGCCGCACCGGCTTCTGCAGGTTCGCGCTGAAATACATGACGTTCGAGATCGCGATCGGCGCCTCCCGCTCGAGGATCCCGCCCTGCCGGTTTTTCTGGCTCGGCTTGGTGTGCCGCTTGATCACGTTCAGCTTTTCGACCGTCACTTTCCCGCCGGCCAGATCGATGGAGAGGATCTTGCCGGTCTTGCCGCGTTCCCGCCCGGCGATCACCATCACGGTGTCGCCTTTTTTGAGCTTCGTATTCGCCGTCACCTGGTTCATACTGATTTTTCCCCGCTACAGGACTTCCGGGGCCAACGAGATGATCTTCATGAATTTCTTCCAGCGCAACTCCCTGGCCACCGGCCCGAAGATACGCGTCCCGATCGGCTCGCCCTCTTTGTTGATGAGCACGCAGGCGTTCCGGTCGAACTTGATGTAGGACCCGTCTTCCCGCCGGACTCCCTTGGTGGTCCGCACGATGACGGCCCGGCTCACGTCGCCCTTCTTGACGGTGGCCTGCGGAATGGCCTCTTTCACGGCCACGACGACGACGTCGCCGAGCGAGCCGTACCGCCGTTTCGAGCCGCCCAGGACATGGAAACACATGACCTGTTTGGCGCCGGAGTTGTCGGCGACATCCATGTAGGTATAATTCTGAATCATGACCCGTCCTTAGCCAGTCCGGCGATCGGCCGATCCGTCCACCGGAGATCCGATTGCCTCGTCAGTCAGCCCGACCGCGCCCCAGGATCTCGACGACTCGCCAGTGCTTCTCCTTGCTGATGGGGCGCGTCTCGATCAGCTTCACCTGGTCGCCGACCTGACAATGGTTCTGCTCGTCGTGAGCCTTCAGCTTGGTGACGCGCCTGATGATCTTGCGGTACACCGGGTGCGGCA
The DNA here is from genome assembly GCA_040757595.1 of Nitrospirota bacterium. NCBI lineage: Bacteria > Pseudomonadati > Nitrospirota > Nitrospirota bacterium. The sequence goes on from JBFLWP010000001.1 coordinate 77,244, forward strand.
CGAACCGCTCCACCGCGACCACGACGGTCTTGTTCATTTTGTTGCTGACGACCCGCCCGACCCACGCCCGCCGCTGTTGCCCTCGCTCCTGCATCACGCTATCCCTTATCCCTTGCTCCGACCGGCTGCTTGTCCGGCGCCGGTCTTCTGTCGCATGATCGTTTTCACCCGAGCCAGATCCCGGCGGGTCTGCCGGATCTTCATCGGATTCTCGATCCGGCCGGTCGCCAGTTGAAAGCGCAGGTTGAAGATCTCCTGCGTGAGCTGCTTTTCCTTCTCAGCCAGCTCGGCCACCTCCATGCCCCTGAGCTCCTTCAGATCCATCCCGATTCCCTTCCGCGAACAAGCCGCCGACGCCTAAATGGCGCTGCGGTCCACGATTCTCGTCGCGATCGGCAGCTTGTAGGTGGCCAACCTGAAGGCCTCCTCCGCCACCGCGCGGGTCACGCCGTCCATCTCGTAAAGGATCCGTCCCGGTTTGACCACGGCCACCCAGTATTCCGGATTGCCCTTCCCCTTGCCCATTCGGGTTTCCGCCGGCTTCTTGGTGATGGGCTTGTCCGGAAAAATGCGCGTCCAGACCTGGCCACCCCGCTTGACATACCGCGTGATCGCGATCCGGGCGGCTTCGATCTGACGGCTCGTGATCCAGCCCGGCTCCAGAGCCTTGAGCCCGAACTCACCCAGCGTGAGCTGGCCGCCGCGGTAGGCCTTCCCGCGCATCCGTCCCTTCTGCATCTTCCGGAACTTGACTTTTTTCGGTGCCAGCATCCCGCGTGACCCTCTCCTGTCCGTTCGCTCACCGACGGTCGAGCGCCGTCTCCGGCCTCTCCGGCTGCACGGGAGGCGCCTCTCCCTTGTAGAGCCAGGTCTTGACCCCGATTTGCCCCATCGTCGTGTGGGCTTCCGCGAAGCCGAAGTCGATGTTGGCGCGCAACGTGTGCAGGGGCACCCGCCCTTCGCGATACCATTCGGTCCTCGCGATCTCCGCGCCCCCCAGCCGTCCCGCGCAGTTCACCCGGATGCCCTGCGCGCCCAGCCTGAGCGCGGCCGCCACGCTCCGCTTCATGGCCCGACGGAACGCCACCCGTTTCTCAAGCTGCATCGCAATGTTCTCGCTCACCAACTGGGCGTCCAGCTCGGGCTTCTTGATCTCCTTCACGGTGATGTAGACCTGGTTGCCGTACTGCTTCTCCAGGGCCGCCTTGAGCTTGTCCACCTCCGCGCCCTTTCTCCCGATGATGATCCCGGGCCGCGCCGTGTGGATGATGACCCTGGTCTGATCGCCGGACCGCTCGATCTCCACCCGGGACACCCCGGCGTGGTACAGCTTCGCCTTCACCGTCTTGCGGATCTTGATATCCTCGTGGAGCAGCTTGGCGAAATCCTTGCCTGCGTACCACCGTGAGTTCCACGTGCGGGTATAGCCCAGCCGATACCCCAGCGGATGCGTCTTCTGTCCCATGCGTCTCCCTATTTCCTTGCCCCGGCCTCGGGCGCCGCGACGACGATCGTGATGTGGCTGGTACGCTTGTGGATGGAGGCCGCGCGCCCCATGGCCCTGGCATGGAACCGTTTGTACGTCGGGCCGCAATCCACGAAGGCCCGCGCCACCCACATCGAGTCCGCCTCACCCAGCTCCTTTTGCTCCGCGTTGGCCACCGCGGACCGCAGCACCTTCTCGACCACCTTGGCCGCCGCGCGGGGCGTGTATCGGAGCAGGCTCAACGCGCGCGACACCTGTTGCCCCCGAATCAAGTCCACGACCGCACGGGCCTTGCGCGGGGCGACCCGCACGAACCTCAAGACTGCCTTCGCTTCAGCCATCCTCGTTCCCCGTTCCTCGCGAAGCGTATCTCGCTTGACTCCGAAGCGAGCGACGCTTCACGCCCCTTACTTCAGCGGCACCGCCTTCTCGGTCTTCACGGCCCCATGGCTCTTGAAGATCCGGGTCGGCGCGAACTCCCCGAGCTTGTGCCCGACCATATTTTCCGTGACGAACACCGGAATGAACTTTTTCCCGTTGTGGACCGCAAACGTATGTCCGATCATGTCCGGCACGACGGTGGAGCGTCGCGACCAGGTCTTGATGATCTTGCGATCCCGAGTTTCGTTCATCTGCTCGACTTTCTTGAGCAGATGCGCATCGACGAAGGGACCTTTGCTGACGGATCTGGGCATCTGAGGCTCCTCGCTTCCTACCGCACGCCCTTCTTGCGCCGCGTGATGATGTACTTGTCGGTCGCCTTGTTCTGGCGGGTCTTATAGCCCTTGGTCGGCAACCCCCAGGGAGACACGGGATGGGGATTGCCCTGTCCGGACTTGCCCTCGCCTCCGCCGTGCGGATGGTCCACCGGGTTCATCGCAGCCCCGCGCACGTGCGAACGCCACCCGCGCCAGCGCGATCGCCCCGCCTTGCCGACCGACTCGTTCTCGTGATCCAGGTTCCCGACTTGCCCCACCGTGGCCATGCAGGCACCCAGGATGCGCCGCATCTCGCCGGACTTCAGACGGATCTGCACATAATCTCCCTCGCGTCCCATCACCTGGGCAAACCCGCCGGCGCTGCGGATCAACTGCCCGCCCTTGCCGGGCTTGAGCTCGATGTTGTGGATCGTCGTCCCCAGCGGCATGTTCACCAGCGGGAGGGCGTTGCCCGCCCTCACCTCGGCGCCGGAGCCGGACATGACCGTGTCCTTCACGGCCAGCCCGAACGGGGCCAGGATGTACCGCTTCTCCCCGTCCGCGTAATGCAACAGGGCGATGCGGGCCGAGCGGTTCGGATCATATTCAATGGCGGCGACCCGAGCGGGCACCCCCACCTTGTCCCGCTTGAAATCCACCAGCCGATAGAGCCGCTTGTGTCCGCCTCCGCGGAACCGGATGGTCATCCGGCCGTCGCCGTTCCGCCCTCCGGAGCGGAGGTGGAACTTCGTCAGGCGTTTTTCCGGCCTCTTCTTGGTCAGATCCTCGCCGGTCACGACGTTCATGGCCCGCCGCCCTGGCGAAGTCGGCCGATACTGCTTCAGTCCCATGTTCTCTCCAACGATGAACTATGAATGCCGAACGATGAACGGAAGAGACCGCAACTCATCGCTCAACATTCATCACTCAGCACTCCGATTAGACGCTCTCGTACAGCTCCAGCTTCTCGCCCTTCTTCAGGGTCACGATGGCTTTCTTCCAGTCCGGCCGCTTGCCGACGAACCGCCCGAGCCGCTTGGTCTTCCCCATCACGTTCAGGACGTTCACGCGCGCGACCTTGACGTTCAGCGCCGACTCCACGGCGCGCTTGATCTCGACCCGGTTCGCATCCTTCCGGACCAGAAACCCGACCTTGTTGGCGCTTTCGCGCAGCGCCGTGATCTTTTCGGTCAGGAGCGGCTGGAGAAGGATCTCGTAAGGCTCCCGCTTCATGCCCAGACCTCCTGAAGACGCGCCAGCTCCCGCTCGGGAATGAGGAGCGTCTCATACCGAAGCACGTCATAGACGCTCAGGCGGTCCGGCGCCACCAACTTGACATCCGCGAGGTTCCGGGCGGCCCGCTCCAGTTCCATGCGACCCGTTCCGGCGACGATCAGCGTCTTGCCGGTGAGCCCCAACTGCGCCAGCGCCTTGGCCAGCAGCCTGGTCTTGGGTTCAGGAATCGCCAGGTCGGACACCACCAGGATCCCGCCCCCGGCCAGCTTGGCGGACAGGGCGCTGGACAGGGCGCCCCGGTACTGTTTCTTCGGCATGCCGTAGGCGTAGCTGCGCGGTTTCGGACCGAACACCGTGCCCCCGTGCCGCCAGACCGGCGATCGGACCGAGCCGGCCCTGGCCCGGCCCGTGTGCTTCTGCTTCCAGGGTTTCTTGCCGGACCCGCTGACCTCGCCGCGCCGGAGCGTCGAAGCCGTGCCCTGCCGCTCGCAGGCCCGCTGCATCACCACGGCGGCGTGCACGAGAGGTCGCTTGGGGGCCACGCCGAACAACTCGTCGCGCAATTGGACCGAACCGACTTTCTGCCTATGGAGATCCAGCACTTCAACAGTTGGCACGGGTCATCCCTTCTTGGATTTTCGCACGACGAGCACCCCGCCGTTGGCGCCCGGTACGGCCCCGCTCACGAACAGCAGGTTCTCATCAGGCCTGGCCTCGACGACCTTGAGCCGCTGCACGGTCACCCGTTCGGCCCCCATGTGGCCTGGCAGCGTCTTGTTCTTCCAGACTCGCGAGGGGAAGGAGCTGCTGCCGATCGAGCCGGGCGCGCGGTGAAACATGGAGCCGTGCGACTCGGGCCCGCCCGCATAGTGGTGGCGCTTGACGACGCCCTGGAAGCCCTTGCCCTTCGAGATTCCCTCCACGTCCACCCAGTCGCCCTTCTTGAACACGTCGGCCTTGAGCACTTGCCCGACCTGGAGGTCGCCGGTCTTCTTGAATTCGTGCAGGTGCCGGCTCGGCGGAATCTGATTGGCCTTGAGGTGCCCGACCTCCGCCTTGGGAAGTTTCCGCTCCTGGACTTCCTGGAACGCCAGCTGCACCGCCTCGTATCCGTCGCGTTCCTTGGTCCTGACCTGCGACACCCGGCAGGGTCCCGCCTCGATCACCGTGACCGGGATCAGCCGCCCCGCATCGTCGTAGACCTGGGTCATGCCCAGTTTCTTACCCAACAGTCCGTTCGTCATCTCTTTACCGTGTCTCGTGAAGCGTCTTTCGTGAAGCGAGATACGCGCGACGAGATACGCTTCACGTCTTCAGAGCTTGATTTCCACGTCCACGCCAGCCGCCAGGTTCAGCTTCATCAGCGCATCCATGGTCTCCGGCGTGGGCTCCATGATGTCCAGCAGCCGCTTGTGGGTCCTGATCTCGAACTGCTCGCGGGACTTCTTGTCCACGTGGGTGGACCGCTGGACCGTGAATTTCTCGATCTTCGTCGGCAGCGGAATCGGGCCCGCAATTTTCGCCCCGCTCCGCCTGACGGTCTCGACGATCTCGGCCACCGACTGATCCAGGACGCGGTAGTCGAAGCCCTTCAACCTGATCCGGATGCGCTGATCGACCTTGACCACTTCCACTCTCCTCGCTCTACGCTACGCCAGAATTTCGGTGACGACGCCGGAGCCGACGGTCTTGCCCCCCTCGCGGATCGCAAACCGCAGCCCCTGGTCCATCGCGATCGGCGAAATCAACTCCGCCGCAATCGTCACGTTGTCCCCCGGCATCACCATCTCCACCCCCGGATTCAACGCCACCACCCCCGTCACGTCCGTCGTCCGGAAGTAAAACTGCGGCCGGTACCCGTTGAAGAACGGCGTGTGCCGCCCCCCCTCCTCCTTCGTCAGCACGTACACCTCGGCCTTGAACTTCGTGTGCGGCGTGATGCTCTTCGGCTTCGCCAGCACCATCCCCCGCTCCACCTCTTCCTTCTTCGTGCCCCGCAGCAGCACCCCGATGTTGTCCCCCGCCTGCCCCTCGTCCAACACCTTGCGGAACATCTCCACGCCCGTCACCACCGTGCTCTGCGTCGGCCGCAGCCCCACGATCTCCACCTCGTCGCCCACCTTCACCGTGCCCCGCTCGCACCGCCCCGTCACCACCGTGCCCCGCCCGCTGATCGTGAAGACGTCCTCGATCGGCATCAAAAACGGCTTGTCAATCGCCCGCTGCGGCGTCGGAATGTAGCTGTCGATCGCGTCCAACAGCTTCAGAATCGCCGGCACCCCGATCGGGCTCTGATCCCCCTCCATCGCCTTCGTCGCCGACCCCGTGATGATCGGAATCTTGTCCCCCGGAAACTCGTACTTCGTCAGCAGCTCCCGCACCTCCAGCTCCACCAGGTCCAAGAGCTCCTTGTCGTCCACCTTGTCCGCCTTGTTCAGGAACACCACGATGTACGGCACCCCCACCTGCCGCGCCAGCAGAATGTGCTCCCGCGTCTGCGGCATCGGCCCGTCCGCCGCGCTCACCACCAGGATCGCCCCGTCCATCTGCGCCGCCCCCGTGATCATGTTCTTCACGTAGTCCGCATGCCCCGGACAGTCCACGTGCGCGTAGTGCCGCTTCTCCGTCTCGTACTCCACGTGCGAAATCGCGATCGTCAGGATCTTCGTCGGGTCCCGCCGCCCCTGCGATTCGCTCGCCTTCGCCACCTCGTCGTAGCTGATGAACTTCGCCATCCCCCGGTCACTGCAAATCTTCGTCAGCGCCGAGGTGAGCGTCGTCTTCCCGTGGTCCACGTGCCCGATCGTCCCAATGTTCACGTGGGGCTTGCGCCGCTCAAATTTCGCCTTCGCCATTGTCTCCTCCTCCGTCGTCTGGCCGCGAGCCGGTCAGGCCCGGATCACGCCTCGCCTCGGTTCTTCGCGATGATGGCTTCCGCGATCTGCTTCGGAACCGACTCGTAGCGATCGAACTCCATGCTGTAGGTCGCGCGGCCCTGCGTCCGCGAACGGAGGTCGGTCGCGTAGCCGAACATCTCGCTCAGCGGCACGGCCGCGTCGATCGCCTGGGAGCCGGCCCTGACCTTGATCCCGTGCACCTTCCCCCGCCGTCCGTTCAGGTTGCCGATGACGTCCCCCATGAACTCCTTCGGCGTCAGGACCTCGACTTTCATGATCGGCTCGAGCAGGATCGGATTGGCCTTGCGGCAGGCATCCTGGAAGCCCATCGAGCCCGCGATCTTGAACGCCATTTCGTTGGAGTCAACCTCGTGATAGGACCCGTCGACGACCCGGACCCGCACGTCGCGCATCGGATAGCCGGCCAGGACTCCGGCCTCCATCCGCTCCTTGACACCCTTCTCGATGGCGGGGATGTATTCCTTCGGGATGGCCCCGCCGACGATCTCGTTGACGAACTCGAACCCGACGCCCGGCTCGGACGGCTCCACCTTCAGGATCACGTGCCCGTACTGCCCGCGCCCTCCGGTCTGCTTGATGTACTTGGCCTCCGCCTCAGCGGCCCCGCGGATCGTCTCCCGGTACGCTACTTCCGGCTTGCCGACGTTTGCTTCGACCTTGAACTCGCGCAGGAGCCGGTCCACGATGATCTCCAGGTGCAGCTCCCCCATCCCCGAGATGATGGTCTGCCCGGTCTCTTCATCCGTGTGCACGCGGAACGAGGGGTCCTCCTGAGCCAGCTTCTGGAGCGAGAAACCCAGCTTTTCCTGGTCCGGCTTGGTCTTGGGCTCGATGGCCATCGAGATGACCGGTTCGGGAAACTTCATCACCTCGAGCAGGATCGGACGCTTCTCATCGCACAGCGTGTCCCCGGTCGACGCCCCCCGCAGCCCCACCGCCGCCGCGATGTCTCCGGCGTAGACGATGTCGATCTCCTCGCGCTTGTTCGCGTGCATCTTCAGCAGCCGGCCGATCCGCTCCTTGGTCCCCTTCGTGATGTTGTAGACGTAGGCGCCGGTCTTGAGGGTGCCGGAGTAGACGCGGAAAAAGGTGAGCTGCCCGGCGAACGGATCGGTCATGATCTTGAAAGCCAGCGCGGCAAACGGCTCGTCGTCGCTGGCCATCCGCTTGGCTTCCCTGCTGGTCGCCGGATCGACGCCCACGACGGGCGGGATGTCCAGCGGCGAGGGCAGGAAGTCCACGACGCCGTCGAGCAGCTGCTGGACGCCCTTGTTCTTGAAGGCCGCCCCACAGAGGACGGGCGTGATCTTCATCTCGATCGTCCCGGCCCTGAGCGCCCGCACGATCTCCTCTTCGCTGAGCGCCTCGCCGTTCAAGTACTTCTCCAACGCCTGCTCGTCGTGCTCGGCCGCGGCCTCGATCATCTTTTCCCGATATTCCCTGACTAGCTCGGCCATGCTGGCCGGCACCTCCTCGACCTTGTATTTCGCGCCGAGCGACTCGTCGTCATAGAGGTAGGCCTTCATCCGGATCAGATCCACCGCCCCCCGGTACTCGGCCTCGCGCCCGATCGGCAACTGGATCGGCACCGGAGTCGCACCCAGCCGGTCCACCATGGACTGGACGCTCGTGTAGAAGTCCGCCCCGATCCGGTCCATCTTGTTCATAAACGCGATCCGCGGCACCCGGTACTTGTCCGCCTGGCGCCAGACCGTCTCGGACTGAGGCTCGACCCCCTGGACCGAATCGAAAACCGCCACCGCCCCGTCCAGAACCCGCAGCGAGCGCTCCACCTCGATCGTGAAGTCCACGTGCCCCGGCGTATCGATGATGTTGATCCGGCAGTCTCGCCAAAAGCAGGTCGTCGCGGCCGCGGTGATCGTGATGCCGCGCTCACGCTCCTGCTCCATCCAGTCCATCGTCGCGGCGCCGTCGTGCACCTCGCCCATGCGGTGCGACACCCCGGTGTAGAACAGGATGCGCTCCGTCGTGGTCGTTTTGCCGGCATCGATGTGCGCCATGATGCCGATGTTCCTGGTACGCTCGAGTGGTACAGCCCTGGCCAAGTCACCCTCCAAAAACAACCGTGCTGCAGCACCACATGCCCACGTCAGGCTCCAATGCGGGGCGCCCGCTCGGAGCGTGGCCCGGCTGCAGCACGCGACAGTCTCGCTACCAGCGATAGTGGGCAAAGGCCTTGTTGGCCTCCGCCATCCGGTGCGTGTCCTCCTTCTTCTTGACCGACGCGCCCGTGTTGTTGGACGCATCGAGCAGCTCGCCCGCGAGCTTTTCCGACATGCTCTTGCCGCCCCGAGCCTGAGCGAATTCCGCGATCCACCGAAGCGCCAGGGTCTGCCGCCGGACCGGCCTGATCTCCACCGGCACCTGATAGGAGGCACCGCCGACGCGGCGCGACTTCACCTCCACGACCGGCTTCACGTTGTCGATCGCCGAACGGAACACCTTGAGCGGGTCGTTGCCGGTCTTTTTCTGGATCATGTCGAGGGCGCCGTAGCACACGCGCTCGGCCGTGCTCTTCTTGCCGGCCCGCATCAGGATATTCATGAATTTCGCGAGCACCTTGTCCCGGTAACGCGGATCGCCCGCCGCTTCCCTCTGTCCAAAAATGCGTCGTCGTGGCATCGTGTCCCTTATCTAGATCTAGCCGGCAGTTGTCGGCTGCCAGGCATCAGCTCTTACTTGGGGCGCTTGGCTCCATACTTGGACCGGCCCTGCTTCCGGTTGGTCACCCCCACCGCGTCCAGCGTGCCGCGCACGATGTGGTACCGCACGCCCGGCAGGTCCTTGACGCGGCCGCCGCGCACGAGCACGATCGAGTGCTCCTGCAGGTTGTGGCCCTCGCCAGGAATGTAGGTCGTGATCTCCATCCCGTTGGTGAGCCGCACGCGCGCGACCTTCCGAAGAGCCGAGTTCGGCTTCTTGGGCGTGGTCGTGTAGACCCGGATGCAGACCCCTCGCCGCTGCGGGCAGCGCGTGAGCGCGGGGCTCTTGGTCTTGTCGTGCGTCAGCTTTCTGCCGTGCCGCACCAACTGGTTGATGGTTGGCATATTCCTCCTTCGCCTCACCCGAAAACAACTGGCCGCTCAGGAAACCTACGGATTATAGTGAGCTCCCCATCGAGTGTCAATAGCCTTCCGCGCGCGTTTGAGTCATTCGCCAGCCGGCTGAGGCTCCGCCGGCTGGCCCTCCTGGGTCAGCGCCACGGACTCGCCCGGGATGGCCGCTGCCGGCGCCTCCTTCTTCGGGCTGATGACGAACGTGTCACGGTACACATCGAAACCGGTCCCGGCCGGGATCAGCCGTCCCACGATCACGTTTTCCTTCAGTCCCAGCAGCTGATCCTCGCGCCCGTTGATCGCAGCCTCGGTCAGCACGCGCGTCGTCTCCTGGAACGAAGCCGCCGAGACGAAGCTGTCCGTCGTCAGCGCCGCCTTGGTGATGCCGAGCAGCACCGGCTTCCCGACCGCAGGCCGGCCGCCCTTGGCCAACACACGCTCGTTCTCATCCTCGAACACGAACTTGTTCACCTGGCTGCCCGGCAGGAACTCGGTATCGCCCGGGTCCTCGATACGGACCTTGCGGAGCATCTGCCGCACGATGATCTCGATGTGCTTGTCGTTGATCGAGACACCCTGCAACCGGTACACGTCCTGCACCTCGTCAACCAGATACTTCTGCAGCTCCTTGGGGCCGAGCACGTCTAGAATGTCGTGGGGATTGGCCGACCCGTCCATCAAGGGCTCGCCGGCCCGCACCCAGTCGCCCTCGTGCACGTTCACGTGCTTGCCCTTGGGGATGAAGTATTCCTTCTCGTCGCCCATCTTGTTGTTGACGAGCACCTTGCGCATACCCTTGACGAACCCGCCGTAAGACACTTCGCCGTCGATCTCGCTGATGACCGCCTGCTCCTTGGGCTTCCGGGCTTCGAAGAGCTCCGCCACCCGGGGCAGACCGCCGGTGATGTCCTTGGTCTTGGTCGTCTCGCGCGGGATCTTGGCCAGCACATCCCCCGGATGCACCGTCGAATCTTTGTCGACGAGGATGTGCGCACCGACGGGCAGGAGATACCGGGCCACCGTCCCGCCCTTGCCGCCCGTCTCTTTGATCGAGATGCGCGGGCGCAGCGCGGTGCCGCCGTGCTCGATGATGACCTTGCGCGAGAGGCCCGTGACCTCGTCGAACTCCTCCTTCATGGTCTCGCCTTCTTTGATGTCGCCGTAGGCGACCCTCCCGCCGGCGTCCGTGAGGATCAGCAGCGAGTAGGGATCCCACTCCACGAGCCTCTGGCCGATCTCGACGCGGTCCCCTTCCTTCACCTTGATCTTGGCCCCATAGACGACCGCGTACTTCTCGCGCTCCCGTCCCGTCTCGTCGTAGATCGCGATCTTGGCGTTCCGGTTCATCACGACCCATTCGCCTTCCTTGTTCCGGACCGCGATCCCGCTGTTGTGAACGTCCGCGTTCTTCTTCGCATCGAAACTCATGAAACGAATCACGCCCACGTGCTTCGCCTCGAGCACCGTCTGCTCCACCACCTTGCTGGCGGTGCCGCCGATGTGGAAGGTCCGCATCGTCAACTGCGTGCCCGGCTCGCCGATGGACTGGGCGGCGATGACGCCGACCGGCTCGCCCTTCTCCACCAGTCGTCCCCGCGCCAGATCCCGCCCATAGCACTTGACGCAGACTCCGCGCCGGGCCTGGCAAGTGAGCACCGACCGGATTTTCACCCGGTCCACGCCGGCCTCCACGATGCTCTTGGCCCGCTCCTCGTCGACCTCTTCGTTGGCCTTGACGATGATCTCGCCGGTCACCGGGTCCCGGATGTCCTCGGCGGCCAGCCGGCCGAGGATGCGCTCCTCGATGGGCTGGATCACCTCGCCGCCTTCCACCAGCGCGGTGACCACGATGCCGTCGCCGGTCCCGCAGTCCTCCTCGCTGACGATGACGTCCTGCGAGATGTCCACGAGCCGCCGCGTCAGGTAGCCGGAGTTCGCGGTCTTGAGCGCCGTGTCGGCCAGACCCTTGCGGGCGCCGTGCGTGGAGATGAAGTACTGCAGCACGGTCAACCCCTCGCGGAAATTGGCCGTGATCGGGGTTTCGATGATCTCGCCGGACGGCTTGGCCATCAGGCCCCGCATTCCGCCCAACTGCCGGATCTGCTGGGAGCTACCGCGGGCCCCGGAGTCCGCCATCATGAAGATCGGGTTGAAGGCCTCCGGCGCCTTGGGATCGCCGCCCGCCCCGAGCTCCTTCATCATCTCGCCCGCCACCTGCTCGGTCACGTGCGCCCAGATGTCGATGACCTTGTTGTAGCGCTCGCCGTTGGTGATGAGGCCCTCGTTGTACTGCTTTTCGATCTCGTTGACCTCGCGCTGCGCCCGGCCGATCAGGTCCTCCTTCTTCGCCGGGATGTGCATGTCGTCGATGCAGATCGACACGCCCGCCTTGGTCGCATAGGTGAAGCCGATGTCCTTGATCCGGTCCAGCAGCACGACGGTCTCCTTGTGGCCCGCCTGCCGGTAGACCGCGTCGATCAGCTTCGTCATTTCTTTCTTCGTCATCAGCTGGTTCGCGGAAGCGAACGGGAGCGAGGGCGGGAGAATCTCGCCCAACAGCACCCGCCCGACCGTCGTGGAGACCAACGAGCCGTCGATCCGGACCTTGATCCGCGCGTGCTCCTCGACCTCCTTCGCATCATAGGCGATTCGAACCTCTTCCGGTGATGCGAAGACCTTGCCCTCGCCCTTGGCCCCGGCCCGCTCCTTGGTCAGCCAGTAGCAACCCAGCACCATGTCCTGCGACGGCACCGCGATCGGCTTGCCGTTTGCCGGGGAGAGGATGTTGTTGATCGACATCATGAGCACGCGCGCTTCGATCTGCGCTTCCACGGACAGCGGCACGTGAACCGCCATCTGGTCTCCGTCGAAGTCCGCGTTGAAGGCCGCGCAAACCAGCGGGTGCAGGCGGATGGCCTTGCCCTCGACCAGCACGGGATCGAAGGCCTGGATACCCAGCCGGTGCAGCGTGGGGGCCCGGTTCAGCAGGACCGGATGCTCGCGGATGACCTCGTCGAGCACGTCCCACACCTCCGGCCGTTCCTTCTCGACGAGCCGCTTGGCGCTCTTGATCGTGGTTGCCGCACCGCGCTCCTCCAGCTTGTGGAAGATGAACGGCTTGAACAGCTCGAGGGCCATCTTCTTGGGCAGGCCGCACTGGTGCAGGCGCAGCTCCGGTCCGACCACGATGACCGACCGGCCGGAGTAGTCCACCCGCTTCCCGAGCAGGTTCTGACGGAAGCGGCCCTGTTTGCCTTTCAGCATGTCGCTGAGGGATTTGAGCGGCCGCTTGTTGGGCCCGCGGATAGCGCGTCCGCGGCGGCCGTTGTCGAACAGCGCGTCCACCGCCTCCTGGAGCATCCGCATCTCGTTGCGGATGATCACGCCCGGCGCTTTCAACTCGATCAGGCGCTTGAGCCGGTTGTTCCGGTTGATGACCCGGCGGTAGAGGTCGTTCAGATCCGACGTGGCGAACCGGCCCCCGTCGAGCGGGACCAGCGGGCGCAGCTCCGGCGGAAGGACCGGGATCACGTCCATGACCATCCACTCGGGCTTGTTCCCGGATTTGCGGAAGGCTTCGATCACCTTCAGCCGCTTGGCGTATTTCTTCTTTTGCGCCGCCGAAGTGGAGCTCTTCGCCTTGGCGTGCAGATCGTCCCACAGATCGTTGATGTCGATCTGCCGCAGCAGCTCCCGGATCGCTTCCGCTCCGATGCCGGCCTTGAAGGCGCTGGCCCCGTGCTCCTCCTGCTTCTTGCGGAGCTCCTCTTCCGTCAGGATCTGCTTGTCGCGCAGGTCGGTCTCGCCCGGATCGACCACCACGTAACTCTCGAAATAGAGAATCTTCTCCAGGTGCTTGAGGCTCATGTCCAGCAGGATGCCGATGCGGCTGGGCACCCCCTTCAGAAACCAAATGTGGGCCACGGGAGCCGCCAGCTCGATGTGGCCCATCCGCTCCCGACGCACCTTGGACTGAATGACCTCCACCCCGCACTTATCGCAGACGATCCCGCGGTGCTTCATCCGCTTGTACTTGCCGCAGTTGCACTCCCAGTCCTTGATCGGCCCGAAGATCTTGGCGCAGAACAGCCCGTCCTTTTCGGGTTTGAACGACCGGTAGTTGATCGTCTCCGGCTTCTTGACCTCCCCGTAGGACCAGGACCGGATCTTCTCCGGCGAGGCAATGCGGATCCGCATCGCATCGAACGAGACGGAGTCGCGCGGCTTCTCGAAGAGTGTGTAAATGCCTTCCAAGGTAATCCCCCCCTTGTCAGCTTTCAGCATTCAGCTATCAGCAAAGCTGACTGCTGGTCGCTCTCCTGCTCCGTCAGTCTTTCGCCTTGATCAATTCGACGTCCAGCCCCAGGCTCTGCAACTCCTTCACGAGCACGTTGAAGGATTCGGGCAGGCCCGGTTCCAGGAAATTCTCGCCCTTCACGATCGCCTCGTAGATTCGGGACCGGCCGGGCACATCGTCCGACTTCACGGTCAAGAACTCCTGCAGCGTGGAGGCGGCCCCGTACGCCTGCAGGGCCCAGACCTCCATCTCGCCCAGCCGCTGCCCGCCGAACTGGGCCTTGCCGCCCAGCGGCTGCTGCGTGACGAGCGAATACGGCCCGATCGAGCGCGCGTGGATCTTGTCGTCCACGAGGTGGTGCAGCTTGAGCATGTACATGTGCCCGACCGTCACCGGGCTCTTGAACGGCTCTCCGGTCTTCCCGTCGTAGAGCGTCGTCTGTCCGCTGGACGGCAGCTTGGCCTTCTTGAGCAGCTCCTTGATCTCCTTCTCGGAAGCCCCGTCGAAGACCGGGCTGGAGACGTGGAGCCCCAGCGCCTTGGTCGCCCACCCCAGGTGGGTCTCGAGGATCTGTCCCACGTTCATCCGGGAGGGCACGCCCAGCGGGTTGAGGACGATCTCGACGGGCGTCCCGTCCGGCAGGTACGGCATGTCCTCTTCGGGCAGGACGCGCGAGACCACGCCCTTGTTCCCGTGCCGGCCGGCCATCTTGTCCCCGACCGAGATCTTCCGTTTCATCGCGATGTAGACCTTCACGAGCTTGATCACGCCCGGCGGCAGCTCATCGCCCCGCTTCAGGCGGCCGACCTTCTCGTCGTAGAGGGTCTGAAGGATCTCGATCTGCTCCTTCGCGGTCCGCTCGATCTCTTCCAGCCCCTTTTGTTCGTCCGGATCGCTGAGGATGATGTGCCGGATGCTGTCGTCCGACAGCTTCTTCAGGATTTCGGCGGTGAGCTTCCCCTTCTTCTTGAGGATGACCTCCCCGCTCTCGGGATCCATGAGGTCCCGGCCGACGATCTTGCCCAGCAGCAGCTTGCGGATCTTCTTGTTCTTCTCCTCCTCGATGATCCGCAGCTCGTCCTGGTGCTCGCGTTGGAGCTTGAGCGCGTCCTCGCTCTCGATGCTCTTCGACCGCTCGTCCTTGTCGAGGCCCTTGCGGGAGAAGATCTTCACGTCGACGACGATGCCCTCGACGCCGGGCGGCACGGTCAGCGACGTGTCCTTCACGTCGCCCGCCTTTTCTCCGAAGATCGCACGAAGGAGCTTCTCCTCCGGCGTCAGCTGCGTCTCGCCCTTGGGCGTGACCTTGCCGACCAGGATATCCCCCGGCTTGACCTCGGCCCCGATGCGGATGATCCCGCTCTCGTCCAGGTTTCGGAGCGCCTCCTCGCCGATGTTGGGAATGTCTCGGGTGATCTCTTCCTTGCCCAGCTTCGTGTCGCGCGCTTCGATCTCGAACTCCTCGATGTGGATCGAGGTGAAGACATCCTCCTTCACCAGCTTCTCGCTGAGCAGGATCGCATCCTCGAAGTTGTAGCCGCCCCAGGGCATGAAGGCCACGAGCACGTTCCGCCCCAGCGCCAGCTCGCCCTGGTCGATCGCCGGACCGTCGGCCAGCACCTGACCCTTCTTCACCGGCTGCCCCACCCGGACGACCGGCTTCTGCGTGATGCACGTATTCTGGTTGGAGCGCTGGAACTTGATCAGGTCGTAGACGTCCAGCAGCGCGTCGCCCCTGCGGCCCGTTTCCTTGCGGGAATCGGCACGAACCACGATGTGGGTGGCATCCACGCTTTCGACCACCCCCGCGCGCTTCGCCTGCACGACGTAGCCGGAGTCCCGGGCCACCACCGCCTCCATGCCGGTCCCGACCAAGGGGGCCTCGGTCTGGATGAGGGGCACGGCCTGCCGCTGCATGTTCGAACCCATCAACGCCCGGTTCGCGTCGTCATGCTCCAGGAACGGCACGAGCGCGGTGGCCACGCTGACGACCTGCTTGGGCGACACGTCCATGTACTCGACTTTGTCGGACGTGGTCGTGACGAAGTCGCCCGCGTACCTGGCCGAGACGGTCTCGGAGACGAGCCGGCCGGAGCTGTCCACCTTGGAGTTGGCCTGCGCGATGGGGTACCGCTCGCCCTCGATGGCCGAAAGATACTCGATCTCGTCGGTCACCCGCCCCCTCCGAACCTTGCGGTAGGGAGCCTCGATGAACCCGAAGTCGTTGATCCGCGCGTAGGTCGCGAGCGACGTGATCAACCCGATGTTCGGACCTTCCGGGGTCTCGATCGGGCAGATGCGGCTGTAGTGCGACGGATGCACGTCGCGCACCTCGAACCCGGCCCGCTCGCGGGTCAGCCCGCCCGGCCCCAGCGCGGACAACCGCCGCTTGTGGGTGATCTCCGCCAGCGGGTTTGTCTGGTCCATGAACTGCGAAAGCTGGCTGCTGCTGAAGAACTCCTTGATCGAGGCCACGACCGGCTTCGCGTTGATCAAGTCGTGCGGGAGCACCGTCTCCATGTCCAGGAGATTCATCCGCTCCTTGATGCTCCGCTCCATCCGGGCCAGACCCAGGCGGAACTGGTTTTCCAGCAGTTCCCCCACCGATCGGACCCGGCGGTTCCCCAGATGGTCGATGTCGTCGATCTCGCCGCGGCCCATCTTGAGGTTGACGAGGTACCTGATGACCTCGACGATGTCCTGCGGCATCAGCGTGCGCTGCTCCAGCGGGAGGTCCAGCCCGAGCTTCTTGTTGAGCTTCAGCCGTCCGACCGGCGAGAGGTCGTAACGCTTGGGATTGCTGAAGAGGTTGTCGAAGAGGGCCTTGGCGGTCTCGATCGACGGCGTCTCGCCGGGCCGCAGCCGCTTGTAGATCTCGACCATCGCCTCTTCCTTGGAGCCCGTCCGCTCCATCTCGAGCGTGTCGAGGATGACCGGCGTCGCCGTGGTGCTATCCAGGTAGATGACCTTGAAATTCTCGATCTCGCTGCCCAGGATCTTCTCGATCGAGACGGGGGTCAGCTTGTGGTTCTTCTCCAGTATCTTCTCTTTGCTCGACGGGTCCACGAGCTCGGTCAGGACGGCCCGTCCGACCAGTTCCGCGTTGCCGACCGGGATCTCCTTGACGCCCGCCGCCTTGAGGCGCCCGATCGTGGCCTTGGTCAGCTTCGCGCCCTCCCGCACAATGGGCTCCTTGCCGCCCTTCTCCGTCACTTCGATCGGGCACCTGAGCCCGTGGTGAATCTCGGGGTCCAGTTTCCGGAGCAATTTGCCCTTCGCCACCCGGATCTCTTCGACCGGGTAATACATCTTGAGAAGATCGTCCGTGGAATAGCCGAAGGCCTTGAGCAGGATCGTCACCGGCATCTTGCGCCGGCGGTCGATACGGACATAGAGGATGTCGCGCGCGTCGAACTCGAAGTCCAGCCACGATCCCCGGTAGGGAATGATCCTGGCGGAGTACAGGACTTTCCCGCTCGCGTGGGTGCGGCCCTTGTCGTGCGTGAAGGAGGCGCCCGGCGACCGGTGGAGCTGGCTGACCACGACGCGCTCCGTGCCGTTGACGATGAAGGTGCCCCGCTCGGTCATGAGCGGGAGCTCGCCGACGTAGACCTCCTGCTCGCGCACGTCCAGGACCTTCTTCTTGGGGCCCTTGTCCTCCTTGTCGAAGACCACGAGCCGGACCCTGACCTTGAGGGAGACCGCGAAGGTCATCCCCTGCTCCAGGCACTCGCGGACGTCGTACTTCGGCGTGCCGAGCGAGTAGCTGGAGAACTCCAGGATCGCCGTGCTGTTGTAGTCGGCGATCGGAAACACACTGTTCAGCGCCGCCTGGAGCCCCTTGTCCTCGCGGCGGTCGACCTGAACCTCCATCTGGAGAAACTGCTCGTACGACCGCTTTTGGATTTCGATCAGGTCCGGGATGTCGATGTTCGCTCGGATCTTGGAAAAATCCTTCCGCTCGATCAACCCATTGCCCGTCGTGTCCGACATGCCCACGTTCCTCCTGCGCAGAACCACGAAGCCCTCGACCGGCCCGTCCGCAACGCGGACGGCCGGCCCCATCAACCGGGGTGGTCCGTTACTTCACTTCGACCTTGCCGCCAGCCTCCTCCAGCTTCTTCTTCATGGTCTCCGCCTCTTCCTTCGTCACGCCGGTCTTGACCGGCTTGGGCGTGCCCTCCACCAAGTCCTTGGCCTCTTTCAGCCCCAGGCTGGTGAGCTCGCGGACGACCTTGATCACCTGGATCTTCTTGTCCGCAGCCGCGCTGGCGAGGATCACGTCGAACGCCGTCTTCTCCTCCGCCGCGCCGGCCGCGGCCGCCGCCCCTCCTCCGGCCGGCGCCGCCGCCACGGCCACCGGCGCCGCCGCCGTGACCCCGAAGCGGGACTCCAGCCCCTTGACCAGTTCGGAGAGCTCGAGCACGGTCATGCCCTCGATCGCCTTGATGAACTCTTCCTGTGACAGCTTTCCTTCTGCCGTTGGCATGTCTCCCTCCCCTTTCTTCTTGTCTTGAACCGCCGCCAACACCCCCACCAATTCCCGCAGCAGCCCGCTCAGCACGAACACCAGGCCGCGCACCGGTCCCTGCATCCCGGACAGCAGCATGGACAGCAGGACCGGCTTCGACGGCAGATTGGCCACGGTCAAGAGCTGGGCCGGCTGCATGAGCCGCCCCTCCACGATGCCGGCCGTGATCCGCATCTTCTCGTCGCGCTTCTCCGCCTGGATGAAATCGCGCAGGATCTTGGTCGGCAGCGCGGGGTCGTCGTATCCGATCACGACGGCCAGCGGGCCCCTGAAATGGGCTTTGGCCTCCAGCAGCAAGGTGCCCTCCACCGCTCGCGCCGCCAGCGTGTTCTTGACGACCTTGAACTCCGCCTTGGCCCCCCGCAGTTGCTTGCGCAGCTCGGTGACCTGATTGACCTCCAGGCCGGAGCACTCGGTCATGATCGCGAGCCTGGCCCGCGAAAACTTCTCGTGCAACTCGGCCACCGCCGTGGCTTTCTCATCCCTCTTCATGCTCGTCTCCCCGGACGCAACCCGTTCAACGTGATCCGCGACCGCCCGCTCAGCCCCACTGCTTCGCGATGGCGACCGTGTCCAGCCTGACCCCAGGCCCCATCGTGCTCGAGATCGTCGCACTCCTGAGATACCGCCCTTTGCAGGACGCCGGCTTGGCTTTCATGACCGCCTCCAGGATGGCCTGGGCGTTCTCGAAGAGCTGCTCCGCCTTGAACGACACTTTGCCGACCGGGACGTGGACGAGGCCGGCCTTCTCGACCTTGTATTCGACGCGTCCCTTTCTGATCTCCGCGACGGCCTTGGCCACGTCGAAGGTGACCGTGCCGGTCTTCGGATTCGGCATGAGGCCCCTGGGACCCAGAACCTTTCCGAGCTTCCCGACCGAGCCCATCAGGTCCGGAGTGGCGATGGCCTGGTCGAACTCCATCCAGCCGCCCTTGATCTTCTCCATCAGATCGTCGGCGCCGACGTAATCGGCTCCGGCCTGGCGGGCCTCCTGCTCCTTCTCGCCCTTGGCGAAGACCAGAACCCGCACCTTTTTTCCCGTGCCGTGCGGCAAGACCGACGTCCCCCGCACCATCTGGTCGGACCGCTTCGGATCCACCCCCAGCCGAAGGGCCAGGTCCACCGATTCGTCGAACTTCGCATAGGCCGCCTGCTTCACGAGCCCGACGGCCTCTTTGAGCCCGTAAGCCCGGGGCTCGATCTTGGCCTCCGCCGCCTTCATCTTCTTTCCCATAACGCTCGCTCCCCCTCGCCAGTCCTTCGAGCCCCAGCTCAGCCTTGGACGACGATCCCCATGCTCCGCGCGGTTCCTTCGACGATCTTCATGGCCCCTTCGAGGTCCGCGGCGTTCAGGTCGGTCATCTTCAGCTTCGCGATCTCCTGCAGCTGCGTGCGGGTGATCTTCCCGACCTTCTCCTTGTGCGGAGTGCCCGACCCCTTGATGATGCCGGACGCTTTCTTCAGAAGGTCCGACGCCGGGGGGGTCCGGGTGATGAACGTGAAGGTCCGGTCCTTGTACACGGTGATCACGACCGGGATGATGCTGTCCCCCTCTTTCTGAGTCCTGGCGTTGAACTGCTTGCAAAACTCCATGATGTTCACGCCGTGCTGCCCCAGGGACGGCCCCACGGGGGGAGCCGGGTTGGCCTTGCCGGCCGGAATCTGCAGTTTGATCAGGGCCGAGACTTCTTTTGCCATGGCTTACTCCGCTAAGACGCTTTCAGTTTTTGGCGATCCGCTTTCCGCTTTTGAAACCGACGGCGGCGGCCGATCGTTGCACGCTAGATTCGCTCCACCTGCAGGAACCCCAACTCCACCGGCGTGGACCGCCCGAAGATGCTCACCAGCACCTTGACCCGATTGTGGACGGTGTCCACCTCGTCCACCAGCCCGTTGAAGCCGAGAAACGGCCCGTCAACGATCCGCACGTTGTCCCCCTTGATGAAGCGGATCTGCTCTCTGGGCGCCGCGGTTCCCGAGTCCACCTGCTTGAGCATGGACTCCGCCTCCTCCTCGGTCAGAGGAATGGGCCTCGTCCCGCCCCCCACGAACCCGGTCACCTTGGGCGTCTCCTTGATCATCTGCACGGTCTCGTCCGTCAGCGGAGACTCGAGCTCCACCAGCACGTAGCCCGGGAAAAACTTGCGCTTCGACGTCCGGCGTTTTCCGTCCTTGATCTCAATCACGTTCTCGGTAGGAACCAGCACCTGTCCGACCCTGTCCACCAGCCCCATCTGGCTGGCCCGCTCCAGGATGCTGGACTTGACCCGCCCCTCGAACCCCGCATAGGTGTGGATCACATACCAGTTCTTGCTCATCGCGTCTTCCTCAACCCCCAGTCCGGAACGCTCAGATCACCTTGCTGACCAGCCAGACCAGAAACGAGTCCACGACCGAAAGATAGAGAGACATGATCACGCAGAACACGATGACCACGATCGTGGACCCGAGGGTCTCGGCCCTGGTTGGGAAGGACACCTTCTTGACCTCCCCGCGGACGTCGACCAGGAATTCTTTCGATGAGTCCCACAGTCTCTTGAACACGGGACGCTCTTCCTCCCTCGGCAACGGCCTGTTTAGAGTCGGGGTCAACCCGCAAGCGTGGCAGGGGCACCAGGAATCGAACCCGGACCTTCGGTTTTGGAGACCGACGTGCTAGCCGTTGAACACCATGCCCCTGTACGGCAAACGCTACTTGACCTCTTTATGGGGCGTATGTTTCCGGCAGAAACGGCAGTACTTGTTGCGCTCCAGACGATCCGGATCGTTCTTCTTGTTCTTGACCGTCGAATAGTTCCGCTGCTTGCAGGCCGTACAAGCCATTGAAATGATTTCACGCATCGCGAGCCCCTCAGCTCTCGGCTTTCAGCCGTCGGCGCCTTTCGGCCCCCCTGACGGCCGGCTGCTTCATCTACGCCAGAATTTCGGTGACGACGCCGGAGCCGACGGTCTTGCCCCCCTCGCGGATCGCAAACCGCAGCCCCTGGTCCATCGCGATCGGCGAAATCAACTCCGCCGCAATCGTCACGTTGTCCCCCGGCATCACCATCTCCACCCCCGGATTCAACGCCACCACCCCCGTCACGTCCGTCGTCCGGAAGTAAAACTGCGGCCGGTACCCGTTGAAGAACGGCGTGTGCCGCCCCCCCTCCTCCTTCGTCAGCACGTACACCTCGGCCTTGAACTTCGTGTGCGGCGTGATGCTCTTCGGCTTCGCCAGCACCATCCCCCGCTCCACCTCTTCCTTCTTCGTGCCCCGCAGCAGCACCCCGATGTTGTCCCCCGCCTGCCCCTCGTCCAACACCTTGCGGAACATCTCCACGCCCGTCACCACCGTGCTCTGCGTCGGCCGCAGCCCCACGATCTCCACCTCGTCGCCCACCTTCACCGTGCCCCGCTCGCACCGCCCCGTCACCACCGTGCCCCGCCCGCTGATCGTGAAGACGTCCTCGATCGGCATCAAAAACGGCTTGTCAATCGCCCGCTGCGGCGTCGGAATGTAGCTGTCGATCGCGTCCAACAGCTTCAGAATCGCCGGCACCCCGATCGGGCTCTGATCCCCCTCCATCGCCTTCGTCGCCGACCCCGTGATGATCGGAATCTTGTCCCCCGGAAACTCGTACTTCGTCAGCAGCTCCCGCACCTCCAGCTCCACCAGGTCCAAGAGCTCCTTGTCGTCCACCTTGTCCGCCTTGTTCAGGAACACCACGATGTACGGCACCCCCACCTGCCGCGCCAGCAGAATGTGCTCCCGCGTCTGCGGCATCGGCCCGTCCGCCGCGCTCACCACCAGGATCGCCCCGTCCATCTGCGCCGCCCCCGTGATCATGTTCTTCACGTAGTCCGCATGCCCCGGACAGTCCACGTGCGCGTAGTGCCGCTTCTCCGTCTCGTACTCCACGTGCGAAATCGCGATCGTCAGGATCTTCGTCGGGTCCCGCCGCCCCTGCGATTCGCTCGCCTTCGCCACCTCGTCGTAGCTGATGAACTTCGCCATCCCCCGGTCACTGCAAATCTTCGTCAGCGCCGAGGTGAGCGTCGTCTTCCCGTGGTCCACGTGCCCGATCGTCCCAATGTTCACGTGGGGCTTGCGCCGCTCAAATTTCGCCTTCGCCATTGCCGCCCCTCCTTCCTAACCAGAGACCGATGCCTAGTTTTGCTTCGCCTCCCGACCGGGGAACGGGACCGATGAATCGGCGCCGTTCGGCCGTCGGCTATCCTCGGGTCACTCTGGAGCCCACGACGCGGATCGAACGCGTGACCTCGTCCTTACCAAGGACGTGCTCTACCAACTGAGCTACGTGGGCAAAGTCCCCGTGAAACGCTAAACGTGAGACGTGAAACGAAGCTGACCGCTCTGCGTAGCGCCTGCCGTTTCCTCTCCCTTTCACATTTCACCTTTCACCTTTTACGTCTCACGACCCACTGGAGCGGGCGACGGGATTTGAACCCGCGACAACCAGCTTGGAAGGCTGGGACTCTACCACTGAGCTACGCCCGCAAAATCGCTCAAGGTGCCATCTCCTCGCGCATCAACCGTGAGCGCCCGGACTTCGCTAGCGCGACGTGGTGGGCAGGCAAGGATTCGAACCTTGGAAGCCGATGGCAACAGATTTACAGTCTGCCCCCTTTGTCCACTTGGGTACCTGCCCGTCAAACCGCACAAAACTCATTGAAAACAAAGAAAACTTTATCCAAAAAGAAAAGCAAACCACCCCGCTGATAGTCCCCTCTTCCTTTGCCCATGGAACCGGACGACTATCTCAGGGTGGAGGTATGTTGGCTCAGGAAACGCCGGATTATATTTGGAAAGCCATGACTTGTCAAGGGGAAGTTTACGGCCGGCTCACTCGCGACAGGGAACCGAGTCCTTCGAGGGGGCTCTTCCCTGTTCCATGCCCTTGCTTAGGCGTTGCGCCCCCTCGGCGGTCTCTCCGAATACGACTTCCAGCAACCGTCGCACTTCGCGGGGCGTGATGCGATGAGCATGAGCCAGATACCGCTTCCGCGCGACCGCCCGCTCGGCCTGACCTTCGGGCTCATAGTAGCCGATGAGGTCTCCATCGCGATCCGCCTGGGTCAGCCGCTTCATCCAATTTTCGCCAAGGCGGAATCCCTTGCGTCCCTTCCCCCCGCCCAGTTCCAGCTCGGTCCAGACCGCCCATCCGACAAACACCGCCCAGGTTTCGTTCAAGGCTTCCCACGACTCCCGTTCAGTCAGGAATCGGGTTTCGGTTGCGGATTTCCGCTGCACGACCGGGGCAATCGTGACGATTTGATAGCGGCACTGCTGCTGGTCGCGCGCCAAAGCCAGAAGGCGGAAATCCTGGGGGCCAAGGGCCGTCTGGTCCCGCGCGGAGAGCAGGTAGTCGAGATAGGCGTGGAACAGCTCGTGATAGAGCGTGCCCAGCTCGCGATGGGACAGCGACGCCAGGGGCCTCAAGCTCCCTGCGGCGGCGTTGAACGACAGCGTGCGATTCAAGACCATACGGTGCTCAGCCGGATGGTACTCCGCCGCAAAGGCGCGTAAGTCGTCGAACTCCAACGTGACGAAGTCCGGAGGGATCGCGCGGAGGAACCGCGTCGGCAGTCCCAAGGTCTCGGCTTGTCCGATCAGGTTGGCCCAAATGCCTTGAACGGCCGGCGGCGTCTCGGAGGCGACGGCCTGAGGGATTGCCGCGAAGGAGCAGTACAGGCACAGGGAGAGTCGCAATCGCCAGTTCGCCACGGGCTAATCCCAGTCCTCCACCCGTTGGTCGTAGGTTCCCCCTTCCTCCACGAGAGCCCAGGCCTCGAGCAAGGATGGGGACACGGAGTCAAGGAAGCGCGAGGGCTTGGACAGGACCATCCCCGAGGACTTGTCAAACACGTTGATGGGGTATGTGAGGTACAGCCGCTGCTTGGCGCGCGTGACCGCCACGTAGAACAGCCGCCGCTCCTCTTCCAGCTCCTCTTCGGTCACAAACGAATAGGCCGAGGGAAAGCGGCCGTCCACGGTCCAGATCAGAAACACGCACTGCCATTCCAGCCCCTTGGCCGAATGGATCGTGGACAGGACCAGTCGCTCGTCGTCCCGGTCGGCGGCTTCCACGTCCGCCACGCTGGCATCCGGTGGCTCCAAGGCCAGGTCGGAGAGGAATTCGTCCAGACGTTGATACCGCTCCGCCATCGTGTAGAGGTGCTCGAGGTCACGCATCCGCTTGGGGTAGTCGTCGTACTGCTGCTTGAGGACCGGCAGATAGTAGCCATAGACCTCGTTCACCTGTTCGGCCGGCGTCAGGGAGCCGGACCGCGCCGCCTCTTCCAGGACGCGCGCCAGGTCCTTAAGCCCGCGTCCGGCCCGCCCGCTGGCCTCGCGCAGCAACTCGAACGGCCGCCGGTCCGGCTGCTCGGCCCTGACGAAGGAGGCGACCAAGTCCTGGGCCTTCTTGGGTCCGACCCCTTCCACCAGAAGCAGCACCCGGTGCCAGCTGACCGCGTCCAGCGGGTTCTCGATGACCCGCAGGTGAGCCAGCAGATCCTTGACGTGCGCGGTCTCGATGAATTTGAAGCCGCCCCGCTTCTCGAACGGCAGGTTCCGCCGGGACAGCTCGACCTCCAGGTCGAACGAATGGAAGCTGGAGCGGAAGAGCACGGCGATCTCGTCCAGCGGCACGCCCTCCTCGCGCAGCTCCAGGATCTTCTGGGCCACGAACCGGGACTGGGCGTTCTCTCCGGCCGCCTGCACCAGAGCCGGCAGTGGTCCGTCGATCTTGCGGGTGAAGAGGTGCTTCGCGTACTTCTCGGCGGCCCCCTGGATGATGTCGTTGGCCAGGTTCAGGATCGGCTGCGTGCTGCGGTAGTTTTCCTCCAGCTTGTAGATCTTCGCGCCCGGAAACCACTGCGGGAAATCCATGATGTTCCGGAACGTGGCGCCGCGGAACGCATAGATGGACTGGCTGTCGTCCCCCACGACCATCACGTTGTCGTGCGCGGCGGCCAACTTGCGGACCAGCTCGGCCTGCAGGCGATTGGTGTCCTGATACTCGTCCACGAGGATGTAGCGGAAGCGGCTCGAGATGGCGTGAGCGGCGGTCTGATCCTGGCTCAGGAGTTCCCGAAGCCGCACGAGCAGGTCGTCGTAATCCAGCAACTGCCGCTGCCGCTTGGCCGCCTCATAGGCCTTCCGCAGCTTCGCCAGGTCCTCCAGGTGCTCGGCGAAGTGGGCGAACTCCCCGAGGACGACGTCCTCCAGGCCCTGCAGGGTGTTCTCGCACTTGCTGAAGATCTCGGCGATCGTGGCCTTCCGCGGAAAGCGCTTGTCCTTCTCGTTCATCCCGAGCTGCGCCCGCAGGAGGTTGATCAGATCCTCGGCGTCGCCGCGGTCGAGGATCGTGAACCCCGGCTCCAGTCCGATCGGCCGGCCGTAGCGCCGCAGCAGCATGTTGGCGACGGAATGGAAGGTGCCGCCGCAGACCCGCTCGCTGCGGGCTCCGATCAGAAGTCCGGCCCGGTGCAGCATTTCCTGCGCCGCCTTGCGCGTGAAGGTGAGCAGAAGCACCGCGGAGGGATCCACGCCCTTGTCGATCAGGTAGGCGACCCGATAGACCAGCGTCCGGGTCTTCCCGCTCCCGGCGCCGGCGATGACGAGCGCCGGCCCATCCCCCGCCGTCACCGCCGCCAACTGCTGCTGGTTCAACTCGGCCGCGTAGTCCAGCGACAGCTTCGCCGGCTGGAGCTCCTCGGCCGGCTTTTTGAGCACGTAGGGCTTGATCTCGCGATCCATCCTTCGCCCACCTATTTTTCTTCTTCGAGCCTCCGGTGCGGCTCCGCCGCGGCCCGGACGTGTCCTACGGCCTCCAGGTAGCGCGTCTTGGGCGTGATTTTCTCCGCCGTCCGATAGGCCTGTTCCGCCTTGCCGACGAGCAGCGCATCCGCCCCGAGCACCTTTCCGGCCTTGGCGGCCGTTCTCCCGTCCACCACGCCGGCCATCCCAAGCACCTGCTCGCTCTCGAGTGCGCGCAGCTTCTCCCGTTCCACGATCGTGAAGTCCGGTCCCTCCGCGAGCTTGCCCGTGACGAGATCCGCGAGCCGTGTCCCGGATTCTCCCGGCCCCTCAAAGGGCAAGACCGCAAGGGCGTGCACGCCCTTGGCTTTCAGATTCACCGGGGCCGGGGCCTGCATGGCGACATTCAGGTGTTGGGTCGCACAGGCGGAGAGGCTGACCGCCGCGACAAGACAGGCCGCATCGCTGAGGCGCCGGCGCATCGTCATCTTTCGTCGTACATCCAACGCGTCACTCGGGCGAGTGAGACAGATAACACACCGGTCCCCCCGTTGCAACGACCCATCCCTCCACCCATCCGAGCCCGGCCTTGAGCGGCGACGCAAGACCGGGCGCCACTCATGTCCCTTGGAGCGCCCGACGGACTTGTATATAATGGGTTCACATCGAGGCGGACGATGAGCGCATCCAAGGGAACCTACAGCAAGCTGCTCCGCGAGCTGGCCACGTTGATGGCGGCGGTCGCGGGCGAATCCGTCACCATGGTCAAGCGAAGTGCGCCCGACCAGGCCATGAAGCTGAAGAAGCGGGCCGAGTGGGACGTCTATCTCGAGTTCCTGAAGGTGCTGTTCAACCTCGCCGACCGACTGTCCGCCCTGTACATCCCGGTCAAGGAGCAGCCGCTTTTCATGGACAGCCTCGAAGACGCCGTCACCGCGCATCTCAAGACCGTGCTGGAGCCGGCGCTCGGCCCGGACACGGATTTCATGGAAGTTGTCCTCACGATCGGTCAATCGGTGGCGGAAAGCCGGGAGCGATACGAGCGGTTCCGCTTCCTGGCCACGGAGGACAGCAAGGTCAGAGACGAGTACTTCAAGTATCTGAGCGAGCGGATCGCGCACCTGTTGGGAGCGACCGGCAACGGTATGGTGGTCTCCGCCGCGACCCTCTGCGTCAGCTCCGCCATTCCGGCGATGAAGGCGGTGTTCGACGGCGTGCGCGGAACTGCGGAAGCCGAGCCGCGCGCGACCGCGGGCGGAGATCCGCAGGCCGCCGAGCGGACCGCCGGCGCCGGCGCGGAGTCATCGGCCGGCGTCGCCGCCAAAGCCGCGAACGAGATCAAGCTCGTCAGCGTCATCTCCACGGTCCAGGGCGAGGAAGTGGAAACCCGCTGGGGAGTCCACCCTCGATTCAAGCAGGACCTGAAGCCCGAAGAGGCGCGAGAGCTGACCCGCCTCATGAACCGCGTGACCCAAATTCTCGGCCAGCGCTACGCGGCAGTGGCGTCCTCGGCCGAATGGTCCGCGTGGAACCAGATCGGACACGCGTGACAAGGAACCGTCGGCCTTCAGCAGTCAGCCATCGGCTGGTCGCCGCACGCTGATGGCCGTGCGGCGCTGACCGCAGGGAGGAACATCGGGGTTCTTCATGGGAGACGGCAACGTCACAGCGAGCGGATCGCGAGGGCAAGCCCCGGTTCCCACAGGGGGGCTCGATCGCCTCCAGGAACTCGCCCACAACCTCTGGTGGAGCTGGAAGCCGGAGGCGCGCCGCCTGTTCGAGACCATCGACCCGACCCTCTGGCGCCTGACCCATCACAACCCGGTCAAACTGCTCCAGGAGCTGAAGCCCCAGCGGATGGCCGAACTGGTCTCGGACCCCGTATTCGTCCGCCAATATTCCGCGGTGCTCAAAGCCTTCGACGAATACATGGCGGCAACGCACACCTGGTTCGCCGTCAGACATCCGTCCCAGGCCCGGTCCCCCATCGCCTATTTCTCAGCCGAATTCGGGCTGCACATCTCGGTCCCGATCTACAGCGGCGGGCTCGGCATCCTGGCCGGCGACCACTGCAAGGAAGCCAGCGATCTCGGACTCCCCTTCGTGGGACTCGGGTTCATGTATCCCCAGGGCTATTTCCACCAGCGGATCACCCCCGACGGCTGGCAGCAAGCCGAATCCGCCCCGTTCAATCTGGCTGAATCCCCGATCCAGCAGGCGCTGACGCCGTCGGGGGAGCAGGCCAGGATCCAAGTCGAAGTGGGGGACCGGACCGTGGCGGCCCTGATCTGGCAGATTCGCGTGGGCCGCGTGCTCCTCTATCTCCTGGACACGGACGTGTCCGAGAACGATCCGGCGGATCGCGAGTTGTCCGCCAGATTGTACGGGGGAGACCAGGAGGTGCGGCTGCGCCAGGAGATCCTGCTTGGAATCGGCGGTGTGCGGGTCTTTCGCGCCCTCGGCCTGGCGCCGGCGGTCTGGCACGCCAACGAGGGGCACTCGGCGTTCCTGACCCTCGAGCGGATCCGGGAGCTGGTGCAGGCCGGCCGGCCCCATGCGGAGGCGGCGGAACTCGTCCGGCACAGCACCGTGTTCACGACACACACGCCGGTGCCCGCAGGCCACGACGTCTTTCCCGTCCATCTCATGGAGCGGTACTTCAACCGGTACTGGTCCCAGATGGGGCTGACGCGCGAAGAGTTTCTCCAGCTCGGCCAGCATCCCGAATATCAGGAGGCCGGGTTCAACATGACGGTGCTGGCCATCCGGATGTCCGCGCACGTCAACGGGGTCAGTCGGGAACACGGCCGCGTCTCCCGCAGGATGTGGCAGTCTCTGTGGCCCGGCCTGTCGGAAGACCTGGTTCCCATCCGCAGCATCACCAACGGCATCCACGTGCCGACCTGGGTCGCCCCGGAGTTGAATCACCTCTACAGCAAATACCTGGGGCCGGACTGGGCCGACCGGTCGGACGACCCGGCCGTCTGGCATCGCGTGATGGACATTCCCGACGGCGAGCTGTGGGCCGTTCGCCAGACCCTCAAACGCAAGCTGATGAGCTTCATCAGGGAGCGGGCGCGGGCCGGCTGGGTGCAGGGACGGCTGGAAGCCTCGCAAGCGTTGGCCGCAGGAACGTTGCTGGACCCGGAGGCGCTCACGATCGGGTTCGCCCGCCGCTTTGCGACCTACAAGCGGGCGACCCTCCTGTTCCGATCCTTGACCCGACTCCAGCATCTCCTCCAGGATCGCTGGCGGCCGGTTCAGATCGTGTTCGCGGGCAAGGCTCATCCGGCCGACGAGCCGGGGCGGCAATTCATCCACCAGGTCTACAGTTTCTGCCGGGACCACGGACTGGGCGGGCACGTCGCCTTTCTCGAAGACTACGACATGCACATGGCCAAGTTCCTGGTCCAGGGCGTGGACGTGTGGCTCAACACCCCCCGTCCCCCGTTGGAAGCGAGCGGCACCAGCGGCCAGAAGGCGGCGCTGAACGGCGTCCCTCACCTGAGCGTCCTGGACGGCTGGTGGCACGAGGGGTACGACGGGGCGAACGGCTGGGCGATCCCGTTGCCGGACTCTCCCCTCGAGGCCGACGTGCATGACGACCACGATGCGGAGCACCTCTACCGCATCCTGGAGCGGGACATCGTCCCGCTCTATTACACGCGGGACCGGGACGGCATCCCGCGGGGCTGGCTGCAGATCGTCAAGGACGCCATCCGGACGATTGCCCCCCGCTTCTGCGCCAGCCGAATGGTCAAGGAGTACACGGAACTGTTGTACACGCCGGCCGCTTCGCCGGTCCGCTCCGTCTGGTGACGGACCCGCCCCGTTTTCCGCACGGTCCCGAAAGCGCCGATTCGGCTTCCCTTGCCCATGGGTCAGGTGGCGAGCGTCTGTACATGTTTGTACAGACCTGACGCCTGTCGGTGCGAATTGGTTCCGTATCTCTTCTTATACCAGTCCGGCCCTCCCCCGTTCACACCGCCATTCTGCTCGCGAACACGAGGCGTTACGCCCGTTCCCGCAACGAGTCTCGGCTCCACACCCTGAGCAGGAGGCACAAGGCAAGATTGGAACGATTTTTGCTCCTCCCCGCCAGGACGGGAGGCCCCATGCCGTCGAGACCGCACCGCTCCTTCAGGCAACTCGTGTCTCGAATCCTGGCCAAGACCAGACAGGGACGGCACGAGGCCCTGGCTCAGGCCCTCGCCCAGTGCGTGCTGCACGCCTCCGGCGACGGTCCTCACTGTCCCCTGGGACAGTGGCCCGCAGTTCCCATGCCCTCCCACGATACATGTGCATCTGCCGAACAGGGTGCCCCCGGCGACCCAGCCTTTGTCCGCCGGGCGATCGGGCACAGCCTCCTGATGGGGGAAGCCATGTGGATGAAGGACACCCGGTACCTGGACGCCCTCCATTCCTGCGAACGCTTCACGAAGAAATGCGAGACCTGCGCCCTGCATCGCGTGTTGAATGCCAAGGCCCCTTTTTTCCCGCCCGCTTCCTAGGCGCCGGGCCCACGCGGTTGTTCCCGCCGACCCGGGCCTTGACTTCCCTTCGTCGGATGCGAAAAGATGCGCCGGTGGCGGCGCGCGTTCCGGCAGCTCTCCTGGGATTGACTGTCTTGCTGGGCCTCTTGCTCGCTCCCCTCACCGTATCTCCGTCCACCGCTTTCGCGCGCGAGACCGCCGCCGACCTCGACCGCGACGCCCGTTCGGCTTTCCAGCGGGCCGATTACGACCGGGTCCTCCGCCTGTTCGAGGCCTTGCCGCCGGGACAGGAACCTTCCCAGGATCTGCTGAAGGTGGCCATGTTCAGCTACCTCCGGCTCGGGCAGGCCGAAGCGGCGTTTCGGCTCTATGCCAGACTGATCCCTCCCGGTCGCCCGGACAACCTTGCGTGGCTGCGCGACGTCGCCTTCGCCTTTGTCACCGGCCGTGCCCGGGACCAGGAAGAATACGTCCGCATCGCCGCCTACACCGTCCTGTCCGAGCTGGGAAGCCGCGAGCTCGTTCCGATCCTCGAAGACGGGCTCCTGGACTCTTCGGTTCTCGTTCGCGCCCGCGCCGTCGAAGGGCTGGGACGGGCGCTCCAACGGTCGAAGGGTCAGGCGCCGAGCGCGCTGGCCGGCCTGAAGCGGGCCCTGCAGGACTCGGCGCCCGGCGTGCGGATCGCCGCATTGAACGCGCTCGGAGAGGTCCGGGACAAGTCCGCGCTGGACCAGATCGCCCGCATCGCGCGGACTGAAGAGGGGGCGATCCAGGTCTTCGCCCTGGCCGCCCTCGTGAAATTGGGACGGTCCGAGGCGTTCGCCGACCTGACCGGCGCGGCCACGCTGCCGGATTCAGAGAGCCGGATGGCCGCGCTGGGCGCGCTGGGCCGGCTGAAGCGTCCCGCCAGCCTGTCGGTCCTGAGCCAGTCCGTGTACGATCCGGACCCCTCGGTCCGGGCCTTCGCGGCCGGGGCGCTGGGGGAATTCGGCTCCCCCGACGCCCTCACGCCGCTCACCCACGCCTTGGGCGACGAGAGCCCGCGCGTGCGCAGCATCGCCGCGGCCAGCCTGGGTCGGCTCGGGCTGGCCAACGCCAAGCCGCTGCTCCGCCAAGCGGTGCGGGATCCGGTTGAGCTGGTCCGGGCCGGAGCCGTCGAGGGACTGCTCCGGCTGGGCGATGGAGAGGCGATCCTCGTCGCGGCCGACCTGGCCAAGCATCCGGATCCTTCGGTCCGCAGTGCGGCGGCCATGGCCTTAGGCCTGGGCGGAAGCCCGAAAGCCCTTCCGGTGCTCGACCAGTTGTTGCGGGACCAGCAGCCGCAGCCCCGCCTGACCGCTGCGCGCTCGCTCGGCAAGGCCGGAGGGCAGGCCGCCGCCCCGCTGCTGAAGAAGGCTCTGCTGGACACGGACGTCGCGGTCCGCATCGCCGCCGCGGGAAGCCTGGCGCAGATCCTTTCGCGTGACTGCACCGGGGGAAAACATCATGCCCGCTCATGAGGGGACGCTATGCTGAAACTGCTCGGATGGATGGTGCTGCTTGCGGCCACGTTCGGCGCCGGCTATTACGTCGGCCAGCACCCGATCGGGGAACTGAGAAAGACCGTCGGAGAACTCTCGCGCAGCCTGCGGGACACCACGCTGGGGATCGAACGGACGATTCGGCTTCGCCAAGGCCTCGTGGACGGCAAGGCCGGCGTGGTCGAAGCGAAATCGGAACTCCTGGACAAGAATTTCGGCAACGCCGCCAACGCGCTCGCCCAGGCCGTGGAGAACCTGGAAAAGGCCAGCAGCGTCGAACGGGAACGGGACGCAGGGGGGGCGCAGAAGGTCAGGCCGCTCCTGGCCAAAGTCCGGGAAGCTCAACTGGAGCTGTCAATGGGGAAGCCCCTTCCCAGGGCGAAACTCGACGAGATTCAGAAGGAGCTGGACGGGCTGCTGGCGCAGTAGCGGAGGCCGTCAGGCGCTGGCCGGGGATTTCTTCCACGCGGCGAGGATCCGCTCCACCCGCATCTTCACGACCAAGTCCGGGTCGTTCAAGAGCGGCTTGATGGCCTCGCGGCCCTTCGGGTCCCCGAGCTTTTCGAGCGCCGCGGCGGCCGTCAGGCGGGTGAACCAATCCTTGTCTTTGAGCATCTCGATCAGGGGCTCGAGGGCGGCGGCGCTCTTGATCCGGCCCAGGGCGATCACGGCCTGTTTCCGAGCCAGCTCGTCCTTGTCCTTGAGCGCGGCCACCAGCCTCTCGACGGCCGGCTCGCCGAGCTCCACGAGCGCCTCGGTCGCATCGAGGTTGAACTCGTCGCTCCGCAATTGCCCGATCAGGGGCTCCAGGACCCGCTCGTCCTTGATCTTGCCCAGGGCCCGGATCACGAACTTGCGGATGTCCCAGTCCCGCAGTTGCCTGAGCAGCGGCTCGACGGCCGGCGAGCCCACCATGCCCAGCGCCTCGACCGCCGCTTCGCGCACCTGCCAGTCCCCATCCCGGAGCGCCCGGACCAGCGGCGCAACGCACCGCTCGTCCCCCATCTCTCCGAGCGTGACGACCGCCTCTCGACGGACCGCCCAATCGGAGTCCTTGAGGAGATCGATCTGGATCTCGATCTCGTCCTTGACCTTCTCTTCGTCGAGGAGGACCTCTTCCGCCCCCTCGGCCGTCTGCGCCGCGTCGGCTCCCGCTTCAGCCGCTTGCTCCGCCGGCTCGCCCGCTCCGGTGACGGCCTCCGCGACCTGATCGGTCAACTCCTCGGACGCTTCCGGCTGGGCAGGATCTGAAGATGGCTTCTGCTCGTCGGTCATGCTGCTCGCTCCTGTTCCTCCCGGGACCGTAGACGGACCGTCAGGCTTGGACGGCGGCTCCCGCCTTTTCGCCTTTTCCTTCTCCCGCTGCCCTCTTTCCGAGCGCGTGCCGAAGCCTGATGGCCAGCTTGCGCCGCTTCCGCTGGGCCCGCTTGAGGCGCTTCCGCAACTTCCGCAGGGCCGCATCTCCCTCGGGATTGTCGCTCGCGGCGCGCCGCTCCCTGACTTTCTTCTGCAACCGCGCTTCGTCGGTTTCCGCCGGCTTCGATTGGGCCATGGACGTCCTTTCCCTTGCGTTGATCCGTTAAACCGTCACCCGCGCCCCAGTGTAGTGGACACGGCTCGGCAGTGTCAACACGAGCGAAGCGGCTTCTTGAAAGGCTTGAGGGGGGCTTACACGGGGAGAAGAGTGGCCACGACGGACACGTGGCGGTCGGCGGCCAGGATGTCGGCGACGCGGCGAAGTCGCCGCTCACGCATCACGTCTCCGGGGAAAGGGCTGAAGTCGCGGGCTCCGCGGGCTTCGTCGATCGGGCCGGGATCGTCCCGCCAGGGCATGTCGGAAGCGGACGCTTGGGGCACATCGGCAGAAAGCAGCGAGAGCGGGACGGGCACTCCGTGACCATGCTCCGCGGCGGAAAACAGCCCGCCGTGGTTCCCCACCACCTCCAGCGATACGGCCGCCGTGCCCCCTTCGACCATGCCCAGCCTCCTGGCCGCCTTATAGGACAGGTCCAGGATGCGGCCGTTTACGTACGGCCCACGGTCGTTGATGCGGACTTGGACTTGCCTGCCGTTGTTCACGTTCGTGACCCGGACGACCGTCCCAAGCGGCAGGGTTCGATGGGCTCCGGTGAGGTCCTCCATGTTGTAGGGCTCGCCGCTGGCGGTCAGCCATCCGTCGAACTCCTTGCCATACCAGGACGCAACCCCCCGCTCTTTCACTCCCACGTCCAGATCAGCCTGCCCTTTGGGGAGGCAGGTACAGGCCGTCACCAGGGTGAGCAGCAACAGAAGGGGGGCTCTCCCCCGCCCCTTTCGACTGCCAGACCTTGGACACGTACTCATTCAGGTACCTCGCAGGTTAACCCTGTACCCTCCCTTGTCAGGGAAGCCTTCCTTGGACTGAATCGGGTAACGGGAAACGACTTACCGGGGATGATATGTGAAGTATGGTTGAAGTGGGATAATGTATAGCAAACCCTTGAGGGGAAAGTCAAGGTCAAGGAACAAGTTCTCACAACGTCTTTTTTTACAATGAGTTATGATGCCGAGCCGGGCTTTAAAAAGAGGATGCTGAGGGGAGGAATTGTCACAGAGAGGGAGTAGGGCAAGCCGTGCCAAGGGAGAGAGTCAGCCATGACCCCTCCCCAGTTGCCCTGGTTGCTCCCACCATACAAGTCAGCGTCACTATTGAGCAATTCTTTATACCATCCTCCGAAAGGCACTCCGACCCTATAGCCATAGCGAGGCAGGGGGGTGAAGTTGCACAGGCAGAGGACCGGGTTGGAGCCAGTTCTATCCTTGCGAAGGAACACGATCACCGAATGGTCCGCGTCGCTGAAGTCAATCCATTGGAAACCGGTCCAGTCAAAGTCCACCTGATGGAGAGCCGGCTCATTGCGGTAAAGCCAATTAAGATCGCGAACATAGCGCTGCAATCCCTGGTGCAACGTGTATTGCAGCAGGTGCCAGTCGAGGCTGGTTTCATGGCTCCATTCCATCCACTGGCCGAATTCTCCTCCCATGAACAGGAGCTTCTTGCCCGGGTGACCGTACATGTACCCGAAAAGAGCCCGTAAGTTCGCGAACTTCTGCCAGTCGTCGCCAGGCATCTTGGACAGGAGCGCCTGCTTGCCGTACACGACTTCATCGTGAGAAAGGACCAGGACGAAGTTTTCACTGAAGGCATAGACCAGTCCAAAGGTAATCTTGTCCTGGTGATATTTGCGGTACACCGGGTCAAGCCGAAAATAGTCCAGCATGTCGTGCATCCAGCCCATGTTCCATTTCAAGCTGAACCCCAGCCCCCCCACGTAAGTCGGACGGGAGACCGCCGGCCAGGCCGTCGACTCTTCGGCGATCGTGAGGACTCCCGGACAGTATTGGTACACGACCCGGTTGAACTCCTTGAGGAACTCGACGGCCTCCAGGTTCTCGTGGCCGCCGTACCGGTTGGGGATCCATTCCCCCGGCTTCCTCGCATAGTCCAGGTACAGCATGGACGCCACCGCGTCCACCCTGAGCCCGTCAATGTGGTAACGGTCCAGCCAGAACAGGGCGCTGTTGAGAAGGAAATTGCACACTTCGACCCGGCCGAAGTTGAAGATCCGACTCTGCCATTCCGGGTGGTATCCCAAGCGCGGGTCTGCATGGTCGTACAGGTGGGTCCCGTCAAACCAGGCGAGCGCGTGGGGATCGTCGGGAAAATGGGCCGGAACCCAATCCATCAGCACCCCGACACCGGCTTGATGACAGGCATCCACGAAGGCCATAAAATCCTCGGGCGAGCCGTACCGGCTGGTCGGAGCAAAGTACCCGGTGGTCTGATAACCCCAGGACCCGTCGAACGGATGCTCGGTCACCGGCATCAGCTCCAGGTGGGTGAAGCCCAGGTCCTTAACGTACGGGATCAGCTTGGCGGCGAGCTCCCGGTAGGTCAGCCAGCGTCCCTCCTCTTCCGGAACCCGCATCCAGGAACCCAGGTGGACTTCGTAAATGCTCACCGGCTCCCCGAGCGGATCGCGGGAGGCCCGCGCCCGCATCCACTCGTGATCCCCCCACCGGTAGGTCGAGAGGTCCCGGACCACCGATGCGGTCTTGGGCCGCAGCTCCGCGGCGAAAGCATAGGGGTCGGCTTTGAGAAACGGCGCGCCCTGGCCCTGGGGGCGAATTTCGTATTTGTAGACCGTCCCCCCGCCGAGACCCGGGATGAACAGCTCCCACAGGCCCGTCTCGCCGCGACTCCGCATGGCATGTCGCCGGCCGTCCCATCCGTTGAAATCTCCGACTACGCTTACCCGCAAGGCGTTCGGCGCCCAGACGACGAAGCGGACGCCGGTTTCCCCCTCAAGGGTCAGGACGTGGGCGCCCAGGAGGTCGTACGCCCGGTACAGCCGCCCTTCGCGGTACAGGTGCAGGTCGTAATCGGAAAGCAGCGGCTGGTACGAGTAGGGATCGCGCTTCTTGGTCTGGGTCCCGCATTGATCGGTGACCCGGAGCCGGTAGCGGACCCGCTCCACCGGAACGGGAATCACCGCCTCGAACAGGCCGGCCGAGTGGACTTTCTTCATCGGAGCCTGGGGTCCGCTCCGCTCCGCGCTCGCCTCCTGGGACTCGAGGAGGACCGTTGCTTCCCGGGCCTCCGGCAAAAACGCCCGGATCACGGTCGCGGGTCCGCCGTTCATGGTGACCGGATGCGGTCCCAGCACGGCAAACGGATCCCAATGCTCGGCCCTGAGGAGCCGCTCGATCTGGTCCGTCAATTCGTCCATGTCCCGCACTCTATCCGATCCCCGCGGAGGAGGCAACGGGAAGCGGCGCGCTTGACAGGCTTCCGCCGCTTGCATAACATCGCGCCGACCCCCTGAGTTCCTAGTCCACCCGCTCAGCCAGGCTTCATCAGGCTTCGCCAGGCGTCGGAACGTGACCATGGAAGAGCGCCGACACCATGAACGAGAGCTCGCGACCCGGTTCGTGCGCGCGACCCTCGCGATCGGGGTCGCCGCCCTGCTGCTGGCCCTGTTCAGCCCGTTCCTGTCGTCCATCGCCTGGGCCGCCGTCCTCTGCTACGCCCTCCGTCCCGTGCATCAGCGGGTCCTGCTCGGCACGGGCGGGCGGCAACTGGTCAGCGCCCTGCTCATGAGCGTCGTGCTCACGGTCGGCCTGATCCTGCCCATCATCTCCCTCTCGTTCCTGATCGGAGAGGAGCTGGTCCGGCTCTACACGGACATGGCCGAGACGATGGCCCGCGGCGAGGGGCTCCTTCACGAGCGCTGGCGGTCCAACCCGCTCGTCGCGATGGCCCTCGACCGCCTGCAGCAGTATGAGCGCCTCACCGGAACGGACCTGCGGTCGTCCTTCGCCGACAACCTCAACGCGATCGGCAAGGCCCTGATCGAGCAACTCACCGGCCTGACGACGGACCTGCTCCTGGGGGTCCTCGAGCTGCTCCTGACCATCGTGTGCGCGTTCTTTTTCTTCCGGGACTGGGACGCGATCGCGGCCTGGTTGGGGAACGTCCTGCCGTTCTCGCGACAGCGGCAGGAATTGATGGTCCGGCGCATCGACGAAGTGGTGAAAGGCTCGATCTACGGGAACACGGCGGTCGCGGTGCTGGAAGGGCTCGTGGGGGGGGTGGCGTTTTGGGCGACGGGGCTTCCCTCGCCGGTCCTGTGGGGGACGGTGATGGGGCTCCTGTCGTACCTGCCGGTGGCCGGTGCGTCGCTGATCTGGATTCCGGCCGCCCTGTACTTCCTGACCGAAGGCGCCTACGGCCCCATGACCGGCATCCTGATCGCCGGCGCCTTGATCACGCTCGTTGATTACGGGGTGCGGAACCTGCTCGTCGCCAGCCGGGTGCGCCTGCACCCGCTGCTGGTCTTCTTCAGCGTGCTCGGCGGGATCAAGCTGCTGGGGCTCTTGGGACTGGTGGCCGGACCGCTCACCGTGGCCCTGGGCAAGGCCACGGTCGAGATCTACCAGACGGAACAGGCGAAGGCGGCGGGTTGAGGAACCGAACGCTGCGTCACTTGAGACGCAGTTGCCTGTCCTCCATCTTCGTATTGACCACCAGCTTCTCCAGGCTTTCGGTCAGGACTTCGCTGAGCAGCTTTTGAACGTCCTCCGGCTCGAACCAGAACACGCGCTGGCTCCCGTCCCCGTTCAGCGTCATCCGCACGATGCTGCCGTCGGCCTTGTTCATGGCCTCCACGACGACCTTCGTCCGGACGGTGATCTCCGTGGAGAACAGCTTGCTGTCGGCGTCGGCCGAGAAGTCCAGGATCTTGCCGGACACGGCGACGTCTGGAGCCCCGTTGGGGTTGATGCTCCACCCCTTGCGCTTCAGGTACTCGCCCATGACGCGGCCGACCACCTCTCCGGGCTTGCCCCCCGCCACGTCGAACGGCGTCTCCCCGCCGAACAGGTGGTGGCGGACCCCGATCTGATTCTTCTGCGGCCGCCCGTCCTCGAACGACCCGACGGCCACGTTCGTATCCCCGCCCATGGCCTTCCCGGCCGCATCGCCGCCCGGCGCGACCGCCTGCACGTCCAACGTGACGACCTGTCCCTTGGTGGAACAACCGGTCAAGGTCATCAGCCCCATACCGATCATGATCGCACGAAATGTACGCCCGCCCACGCCCGCCTCCTCAGTTCGTCTTCCGGTGAAGGAACCAACTCAAGGCGACCCCCGACCCTACTGGACCGAAAAATGGGCTCGCCGGTTCTTCTGCCAGCACTCGGCGCTGTGCTCGGAGCAGAACGGCTTCTCCTTGCCGAAGCTGGTGACCTGGATCTTCCCCCCGGGGATCCCCAGGTCTTCGAGGTACTGCTTGGCGGCTTGCGCACGCCGTTCGCCCAGCACGAGGTTGTACTCCGCCGTGCCCCGCTCGTCGCAATGTCCGGCGATCAGCAACGTCCAGTCGCTGCCCGCCTTTAACAGGGCGGCGTCGGCCTCGAGCACCGGTTTGGCATCGCTCCGGATCGCGGCCCGGTCGTAATCGAAAAACACGTCCCCCAACTCCGCCGGCTTGGCCGGCTCCGGCGCTGGAGCCGGAGCCGCCTCCGTCGGCGCCTCGCGCGCGACTTCCGGGGCCGGCGCACTGGGAGGCGGCGTCGGCTGCTCGGTCACCCGCACTTCCTCCTGCGGAGCCGGCTGGGGAGCCGGAGCTTCCGCCGGCGCGGCAGCCGGCTGCTCCACCTTGGCCTCTTCCACCTTGGGTGGCTCCGGTGGCGCTTCCGCCCTCGGGGCTTCCGGCGCCGCTTCGACCTTCGGCGCCTCCGCTTCTTTGGGCGCCTCGGCCTTTTGCGGTCCCGCCGTCAGGCTCTGGTCGCCCACCGAGGAGGACACTTTCTTGCTGCAGCCAGCCAGCAGCAGACAGACGCTCAACGACGCCAGCAGAATCGTCAGATGGTTGGAAGAATGGTTCCTCATGAACATCCTGGCTCCCTTTATGCCCTCGCGGTTACTTCTTGCCCTTCACCTGGATGGAGCGGGCGACGAGCCCGTCCTGACTCTTGCTGTAGGTCAGCGACACGGTCTCCCCGACTTGCAGGTTGTCCAGGCCGACCTTCTCCTTCCCCCTCGTGATCGCCGCGCCGGACTCGACGACGGCGCCGACGATCATTTCCTGTTTCCTGGCCGTGACCGTCTTCACCACGATCACGTTCGGCGAGTCCTGCACATTGACCGCCACCACTTCGCCCTGCACGGTCCGCATGGTTTGCTCGGCGGCGCCGGCAAGCGGCGTCGTCAGGGCCCAGGCCGTGACCACGCCCATCGCAGAGACCAATACGTGCCTCATGACCGTCTTCATCGCCCTATCCCTCTTCGAATTTAAGAGCAGGTGGTGACCAGTGGATACGGGGCCGAACTATAGCACATTTTCGATTTTATGCAAGCAGGATTCGGTGTGTGGCCGGCCCGGCGACTCCGCCCTTGACTGGGTGGAATGCGATGGCTAATATCCCCCGCGGACCCGCTGTCCGACCGAGACAGCGGGTCTTGCTGCTCAGAGGACGGAACCGAGGCGCGGCTGCCGGCATGATCGAGGCACAGGGCATCACGAAGCGGTACGGGGATCTGACCGCCATCGACCGGGTCACCTTCACGGTCGGCAAGGGGGAGGTGCTGGCCTTCCTCGGCCCGAACGGCGCCGGCAAGACCACGACGATGCGGATCCTGACCTGTTTCATGCCGGCCACGGAGGGCACGGCCCGGGTGGCGGGGTTCGACTGCTTCGAGCAGCCGCTGGAGGTCAAGCGGCGGATCGGCTACCTCCCCGAGACCCCGCCGGTCTACCAGGAGCTCACCGTCACCGAGCACCTGACCTTCGTGGGCCGGCTCAAAGGGCTGCCGGCCGTGGACCTCCGCAAGGGGCTGGACCGGGTCGTCGAGCGGCTGGCGCTGGGCGACGTGCGGCACCGGCTGATCGGCAACCTCTCCCGCGGATACCGCCAGCGGGTCGGGCTCGCCCAGGCCCTGATCCACGACCCGCCGGTCCTGATCCTGGACGAGCCGACGGTCGGGCTCGACCCCAAGCAGATCATCGAGATCCGCGAGCTGATCCGGAGCCTGGCCGGCTCCCACACCGTGATCCTGAGCACGCACATCCTGCCGGAAGCCACCGCCGTCTGCCAGCGGGTCGTCATCATCAGCGGCGGCCGGATCGTGGCCGAAGACACGCCGGAGCAGCTCTCGGCGCGGCTGCGCCGGTCCGACAAGATCAGCCTGACGGTCAAAGCCCCGCCCCCGGACTGGACCGACCGGCTCAGGGCCCTGCCCGGCATCCTGGCCGTGCTGGAATCCACGGACGGCGGCACGGCCCTGCTGGAGTGCGAGCTCGGACGGGACCACCGGGAGGAGATCGCCCGCTTCGTCGTGACCAGCGGGTGGGGGCTGTTGGAGCTCAAGACCGTCTCGATGACGCTGGAGGACGTCTTTCTCCGGCTTACCCAGCACGAGGAGGGAGTGCCGGAAACGGGCCAGGAGGCCCAGCGGACATGACGCCGGTGCAAGCCATCGTCGCCAAGGAGCTGCGGTCCTACTTCGTCTCCCCGGTCGCCTACGTGGTCGGCTCCGTGTTCCTGCTGATCTTCGGGGTGCTGTCTTACCTGGCCGTGGTGAACGCGGGCAACCAGGCGGTGCGGATGATGCAGCTCCAGGGGATGGCGGCCCAGCTCAACCTGAACGACCTGGTGTTCCGCCCCACCTTCTACAGCACCGCGATCGTGCTCCTCCTCGTGCTGCCGCTGCTGACCATGCGCCTGTTCGCGGAGGAGCGCAAGCTCCGCACCTTCGAGCTGCTCCTGACCTCCCCGATCGGGATCACCGACATCGTCCTCGGCAAGTTCCTGGGCGCGTACCTGATCTACCTGGGCCTGCTGGCCCTCACGGGGCTCGTGCCGCTGGTGCTGGCCCTGTACAGCAGCTTCGACTGGCACCCGGTCCTGACCGGCTACCTGGGCCTGGCGCTGCTCGGCGCCCTGTTCCTGGCCACCGGGGTCCTGGCCTCGGCGCTGACGGAGAACCAGATCGTGGCCGCCTTTCTGAGCTTCGGGATACTGATCCTGGTCTGGCTCCTGGGCGGGCTGGGCTCGGTCCTCGGGGACACGCCGCTGGGCAACGTCGTCTCCTACCTGTCCTTCATCGAGCATTACGACCGGCTGGTCCGCGGGCTGGTGGACACCAAGGATCTGGTCTATTACCTCTGCGGCCTGGTCTTCATGCTGTTCCTGGCCCATCGCGTAGTGGAGTCGCACCGATGGAAATGAGCCGGCTCGGCACGGGCCTGGGCGTCCTCGGGACGGTCCTGGCCGTCGGCGGGTTCGTGGCCTACAGCCTGCTGCCCGGGCAGCTCTGGCTGGCGACCCTCTGCGAGGGGCTGGCCCTCGTCTGCCTCGTGGTCTTCTTCGTGCTCCGCTTCGAGACCCTGAAGGCCTTCTCCGCGCGCCGCTCCACCAGGCTGGGCGCCGGCAGCCTCCTCATGGTGGTCCTGTTCGCCGCCATCCTGGTGATCGGGAATTTCCTGGCCGCGCGCCACTCGCACCGATGGGATCTCTCCGAGACCCAGCACTTCACGCTGGCCCCCCAGACGCACCGGGTGCTCCGGGGGCTCCCGCGCGAGGTCAAGATCACGGTCTTCTCCCAGGACCGGAGCCCGTCGCACGCCACCTACCGCGACCTGCTCGACAGCTACCGCCAGGCGACCGACAAGCTGAAGGTGGAGTTCGTGGACCCGGAGCGGCAGCCGGGCGTGGCCAGACAGTACGGCGTCACCCGCGTGGACACGGCCGTCGTCGAGAGCGGCGCCCAGACGACCAGGATCACCGCCCCGTCGGAAGCCGAGCTGACCGGCGCGCTGATCCGCGTCTCGAAGGACGCGAAGAAGAAGGTCCGGTTCCTGGAGGGGCACGGAGAGCGGAGCATCGCCGACCAGGAACGGAACGGGCTCTCGGTCGCCAAGGAGGCGCTCACGAAACAGGGCTATGAGGTGGAGCCGCTCTCCCTCCTCCAGGCCAGCTCGGTGCCGGAGGACACCTCCGTGCTGGTGCTGGCCGGACCCAGGCGGCCGGTGACCCAGGAGGAGAAGGAGCGCATCGTCCAGTACG
This sequence comes from Nitrospirota bacterium, assembly GCA_040757595.1. Classification (NCBI taxonomy): domain Bacteria; kingdom Pseudomonadati; phylum Nitrospirota; species Nitrospirota bacterium. The sequence goes on from JBFLWP010000001.1 coordinate 119,873, forward strand.
TGGCCGGTGGGGGGCGGGTCCTGATCCTGCTGGACCCGGACTCCCAGGCCGAGCTCGACGACCTGCTGCGCCGCTGGGGCGTCAAGGCCGGCAAGGGGGTGCTCGTGGACCTGCAGGACCGGCTCGCGCAGGGCGACCTGACCGCGCTCATGGTCCGGACCTTCACCGAGCACGAGATCACCCAGGACTTCAACTTCGCCGTCCTCTTCCCGCTGTCCCGCCACCTGGCCTTCGATGAGCAGGCCGGCAAGGACTGGGACTTCGTCCCCCTGGCCCGCACCTCCCCGCGGAGCTGGGCCGAGACGAACCTGCAGGGCCGCGTGGTCGGCTTCAGCGAGAAGGAGGACGTGCAAGGCCCTCTCCCGCTGGCCGCGGCCCTGACCCCCAAGAAGGCGCCCGAGGAGGGCAAGCGGCGCGCGGCGCTGGTGGTGGTCGGCAACTCCTCGTTCGCCAGCAACGCCTACGTCAACTTCCCGGGCAACACGGATTTCCTGCTGCACACGATGGGCTGGCTGGCCGAGGAGCGGGAGCTGATCTCGATCACGCCCAAGGAGCCGGCCTTCCGGCCGTTCATCCCCAATCCCACGCAGGAGCGGATCCTGCTCTACGTGCAGGTGCTGCTCCTCCCGTCCCTGACGTTCCTCTGGGGGATGACGACCTGGCGCCGGCGGCGGCGCCTCTGAGCCCATGGGCGAGAGGCAAGGGGTGAGAGGCGAGGGGTCAAGAGCAACGCGAAGCCGACCGTGCCCATTGCCTCCAGCCTCGCACCTCTAGCCCCGATTGGTCTTATGCGACAAGCCTGGCTCACGATCCTGATGGCGCTGGTGCTGGCAGGGTTAGGCGCCTACGTCTACTGGGTCGAGCTGCCCGCCGAGCGGAAACAGGCCGACGCGGAGGCGCAGGAGAAGAAGCTCCTCCCCTTCGAGGAGCGGGAGATCACCGGCCTCACGGTCCGGACCGACGGGAGCGAGGTGGTCCTCGCCGCCGCCGAGCCCCGGACCTGGCGCATCACCGCCCCGATGCAGACCGAGGCGGACGCGCGCGAGGTGGACGCCATGGTCCGGGCGCTCGCGCTGGGCAAGGTCTCGCGGGTCGTGCAGGAGCAGGCGGCGGCGCTCGCGCCCTTCGGCCTCGAGAAGCCGCCCGTGGTGCTGACGGTCTCGGCCGGCTCCCGCCAGGAGACCCTCTCGCTCGGCGACAGCGGCCCGATCTCCTCCACCCTCTACGCCCTGCGCGGGTCGGACCGGAAGGTCCTGCTGACCACGCTCGCCCCCAAGGACTTCCTGAACAAGACGCTGCTGACCTTCCGCAAGAAGGAGGTGCTGCGCCTGGACCAGGGGGAGGTGGACCGGGTGCGGCTGACCTCCGCGGCCGGCGAAATCGTCCTCTACCGCTCCGACCAGGCCTCCCCGCACGGGCCGGCCGCTCCGGCGGCCGGCCGGAAATGGAAGGTGGTCTTCCCGATCGAGGCCGAGGCCGACCAGGCGGAGGCGCGGGGGCTGCTCCTGAAGCTGGAGGACCTCAAGGCGCTGGGCTTCGTCGATCCGGGATCGGAGCAGGCGGCGCTGCTGAAGCGGCTGACGACGCCGGCCGTCAAGATCACCGTCCACACGGCCGGCGGGGACCAGACCGTCAAGCTCTTCCAGCCGGACCCGGCGAGCGGGGAGGCCTACGCCGTCACCGCGCCCGAGGCGCCGGTCTACCGGGTCAGCCCGCAGGCCATCCGGGACTTCACCAAGGAGCTCTTCACCCTCCAGGACAAGCGGCTCCTGGGGATGAACCTCCAGGACGTCGCCATCCTGTCCGTCAAGACCCGCGAGGAGCAGTACGTCCTCATCAACCAGAGCGGAACCTGGGTTCTCGAAGACCAGCCGGCGGAAAAGCTCAACCAGGAGAAGGTGGCCCTCTTCGTGAGCCGGGTCGCGGACCTGCCGGCGGAGATCCGGGTGGTCAAGCAGGCCGGACCACTGGCCCCCTACGGCCTCTCTTCGCCCGCCGCCGAATTCACCGCCACGGGCAAGGACGGCAAGACGAAGGGCCGGCTGATCCTGGGGACCAAGACCGGCGGGCTCGTCTACGCGATCGGCCAGGGGCTCCCGGGCATCCACCAGGCCCGCTCGGACCTCCTCTCCCAGATTCCCGCCAAGCGCGAGCTGCCGGCCGGCGCCGAGCCGGGAGGCGGCACGAAATCATAAACAGTGGTAGGATGCGCCGGACCGAGGGTCGGAACATCGGGCAACCATTCACAAGACAAGGAGGAGGACGAAGGACATGACGACGATGCGACTCGGCATGATGATGGTATTGGCTGCGGCCTTATTCACCAGCGCCTGCGCGACCCAAGAGGGAGACTCCATGCCTGCCGGCTCCGCCGGGGCAAGCATGGACGGCGGCCAGGCGAGCGCCTCGACTCCGCAGGGACGGCCCGCCTCCGGCACGGCGGGGGACACGCTGCAGGCCTGCATGGGCCGGATTCCGTCCGACGCGAGCGCGGGCCAGCGCATGTTCGCGGAGGAGAGCTGCAAGCGGGACCAGGAGAACCGGAAATCCATCCTGGCCGTACCGGGCCAGTAAACGGCAGTGGGGCAGGCTGCTCGAAGGCAGCCTGCCCCACCCGCTCTACCACCGCTTTCCTCGCCCCGCCCTTTCCCCGCTCCTTTGTAATCCCCTGTTTATTTGAATCGGTGGGCAGGCGGCGGACTCAGCACCTCTCTGTCAACCCTCAGCGAGACGCATCCGCGTCGGGGAAAGAGACCGGAGAAAAGGCTAATTGGGGGGCGGAAGCGGAAGTGCAGGAGTGTCGCGCGAAGGTCAGCGGGGATGGCGGCCTGCAGACAAGATGACATGGTCCTTTAAGCCCCTCTTCAGCCTACCGCTTGATAGATACTGGCGCCCCGGTCACCGTAGGATTCGTAGAAGTGCTGGAACACCGCCGAACACTTCTGCTTGTAGAGATCGGGTGTATAGATGCGCGGGAGTCCGTGGTCTAAAACATCCTCAATGGCCAGCTTCACCTGCGAGCGAGCGGCGGCCTTTTGCCGTCAACTGATGACCAGGAGCTGCTTGAGCTTTTTCAGGAGCTCTCGCGTGACCTTTTTCACTTCCTTGCGCTCTTCCGGGCTCAATTCCGGCCCCGGACGCGTCAAGATGTCGAAGATCACGAGTTCCTCTTCGGAGAGATGTTCCCGCACGTGGCGCTGTTGCTCGTCGTTCAGCGCCCGGCTGAGAGCCACGAGCTCGGTGAAGAGTTCCTCGATGTTCCGGCTGCCCGCATTGTAGGACTCGATCAGCGTCTCGAACTTCGACAGGTAATCCGCCCGCGTCCTGTTCAGGCGAATCAGCTTGTCCAATTGAGCGCGGATTGCGGCTTTCAGCCGCTCCAGTTCAAGGTTCTTCGTCTTGGACTTCGCGAAGCGCGCCGCTAGCGCCTCGAAGTCAATCTTCGCGAGATCGATGACGGCGGCGTGCTTTCCCTTGGCTAGCTCTCGGATGTGGAACCCGCCTGCTTCGATGGACTGGTCCAGCAACAGATTCACCTTGTCGAGGACGGCGGTGATGTCAGCGGGCCGGCCTTCGCCGGTCCTCTCACGAATGGCGTCGGCAATCGTGCCGAGGCAGGAGACCAGGGACAGGCATTCCAGCACGACCGGGTCCGGCTTTACCGCCTGGAACAGCGTGCGAACCAGGCGCTCGTGGGCGAGGAACTCCTTCCGCAGCGGGTCAGGGGAGACCAAGGCTTCGACGGCTTCCCCGATGAGTTGCACCCGCTCAAAGCCGCCTGCCGCCGCTTCGATGGCTTCCAGTCTCACCCCATGACCAGCGCAGTAGGTCTCGGCGTCTTCGACGGCCTTCCGTAGCTCGGCGACAAGTTGAGTCTTGTCCCGCACCGGCGTGGCGCCGCCGCGGCCTGCTCCATAGATTGCAAGCGCTTTTTCCAGTGAGGCAAAGACGTTGGCATAGTCCACGATCAAGCCGCTGTGCTTGCCGGGGAAGACGCGGTTCGCGCGGGCGATCGTCTGCATCAGCGTGTGGTTCCGCATCGGCTTGTCGAGGTACACCGTGGAGCAACTGGGCGCGTCGAAGCCGGTCAGCCACATCGCGCAGAGGAACACGAGGCGGAGCGGGTCTTGCGGGTCCTTGAACTTCTCGTCGAGCGGCTCGTCGTTCATCCGTTTGCGGTGCGCGGCGATGTCGAGGCCGAGTTGGTTCATCTGCTCGATCTCGTTCTGGGCTGGCGAGACGATCAGCGTCATGTCGGTGGTCGTGAGCACGCCGAGCCGCCGCCGGAGTTCCCGCACCCGGTCGGGGTCGGGTTGGACCTTGTAGCAGGCGAGCCGTTCCAAGTCCTGCTCCACCCGTTCGCGCTCGGCCTGCCAGTGCTTCCGCACCTTGTCGTACATGCGGAGCGCCGTCGCCTTGTCGATGGAGACGACCATCGCTTTGCCTTGGAAACCGCGCCCGAGGAAGTGCTGCACGATGTCCCTGGCGACTTTCTCCAGCCGGTCGTCGCGGGTCAGGAGATGGTATGACCGGCCCAGCTCGCGCTCCAGCCGTCTTTCCTGCTCCTCGTCCAGTTGGGCTGCCTCGATGAGCGCGTAGATGTCGTCGTTGAGCTTGGGGTTCTTCAGCTTCAGCTCGGGCGTGCGATTCTCGTAGAACAGCGGCACGGTCGCGCCGTCCTCGACCGACTGCTGGAAGTCGTAGATCGAAACGTAGTCGCCGAACACCTCGCGGGTGCGCTCCTCGCCTGCGATGAGCGGCGTGCCGGTGAAGGCGAGGAAGAGCGCGCGCGGCAGCGCGGCGCGCATGTTGAGCGCGAGATGGTCGTACTGGGTGCGATGGGCCTCGTCGGTCAGAACGATCACGTCGGGCCGGTCGCAGAGGCGCTCGGCGGTCTGGAACTTGTGGATGAGCGTGAAGACGTACCGGTGGTTCTCGCCGAGCAACTGGCGCAGGTGCACGCCGCTCTGCGCGTGGCAGACCCGGCTTTCCGCCTCGCTCACCGCGCCGCAGGCCTTGAACGTCTTCGCGATCTGGTCGTCCAGTTCGGCGCGGTCGGTCACCACCACGAAGGTCCAGTTCCCCGGCACCTTGCGCAGAACCTTTTGCGCGAAGAACACCATGGCCAGGCTCTTGCCCGAGCCTTGCGTCTGCCAGAACACCCCGCCGCGCCCGTGCCCCTGCTGCCGCGCGGCCAACGTGGCGGCGAGGGCGTTGTTCACGCCGAGGACCTGGTGGTTCTGCGCGAGCACCTTGACCAGCCCAGCCTTGTGCTCGGAGAAGAGAGTGAAGTTTTCCGTCAGGTCCAGCAGACGCGGCGGGGTGCAAGTGCCGCGGAGCATCACCTCCAGCGACACGCGGCGGGGCTCGTCCTCGCGCTCGACGCGCTTCCACTCGAAGAACCGTTCCCAATCCGCCGTGAGCGAGCCCACGCGGCTCTCCGTGCCGTTCGAGGCGATGAGCAACGCGTTGTACCAGAAGAGCGGCGGGATGTCCGTCTTGTAGCAGGTGAGGTTGTCGTCGAACGCCTGTTGGGCCGGCACGCCGGGCTTCTTCAATTCCACGACCACCAGCGGCAGGCCGTTGACGAACCCGACAAGGTCGGGTCGCCGCGTGTAGAGCGACCTGGTGACGCTGAGCTGGCTGACGAGGAGGAAGTCGTTCGCCGTGGGATGGTCCCACTCCACCACTCGCACGCGCTCCGTCTTCTGCCCGCCGCGCGCCCGATCCGGTACGGAGACTGTGACGCCTTCCTTCAGCCGCGCACAGACCTCCCGGTTGGCCGCCGCGAGGCTCATGGCCGAGCGGTCCCGCGTCAATTCTTCCACCGCTGCGGCAATCGCCTCAGGCGGCAGGGCGGGATTCAGCCGCTCCAGCGCCGCGCGTAGCCGGGGAACCAGCACCACTTCGCCTTTCGTCTCCCGCCCCCGGAGCACTCCCTCTCCCACTGGGAGAGGGTGGCGCGTAGCGCCGGGGGAGGGTTCATTTCCGGTTGGAAACCGGAAATGAATGAACCACTCGCGGTAGAGGGATCGGGCCATCTCCTCCAGAATCTTGATCCGCCGAAGGTTATTCTCGATCAAGTCATCGTAGGCGGACAGGATGCCCGCGATTCGGCGTTGGATGGGTGGTGGGGGAACACGGACTGTCACTTCTGCAATTCGCGACGGCGCAGTATGTCGAATCTTTACACCGCTGGCGGAGGCGCGAATCTGCTGCCGAACTGGCTTGTAGTTGAATAGATGGTAGAGAAAGCACTTGTCCGTCTTCGACTCGTCGCGGATCTGCACAAGACCAAGCCGCTGGTTGTGGAGGTATAGCCCGCTGCGCGGAATGATGGCGCTGCTGGCAAGAAGTCCTTCCGCTTGCTCGGTCATCGCAACGATGAGGTCTCCCTCGTTCAGCACGTAGTCGGAAGGAATCGGACCGGTATACCACTTCTCTTTGTCGCCTTTATTCTTAAAGCCGCCTTCATCGAAGAAGTTTCCAGGCGTAAGGACAATGTGCGAGCCTGATTCGGTAAAGTATTCGCCCTGAAAGGCATAGCCATGCTTGATTTCAAGCAGGTCACCGAGTTTGCAGGCTAGCCAGTCAGCCACCCTCACGTCTCCAAAATCTCCGCCACGTTGCGGGCGACGGTTTGTTCATGCTGCGCACCCTCATGCGCAGTGCCCTCACCCCGGCCCTCTTCCAGAGGGAGAAGGCGCGGAGACGGTTGGCGATCACGCACCGGGAGACTCCAGTTTCGCGACGACGCTCTTGAGTTGCTGCACAGCGGGAAGCGCTGCCTTCAGGTCCGGTGGAAGTAGGCGGTATTCGGCGACACCCATCGGGCTTTTCATGTCGCGCAGGGTGTATTCGACCACGGTCTTGCTCTTCCCCTTGCAGAGGATGAGGCCGATCGTCGCGGCGTCGCGCTCGGTTTTCACCAAATTGTCCACTGCAGCTTGGTAGAAGCTCATCTTGCCGGCGAACTCGGGCTGGAAATCCACGACCTTCAGGTCAATGACGACGTAGCAATGGAGCCGCGTGTGGTGGAAGAGCAGGTCGAGGAAGCACTCTTCGCCGTCCACGTCCAGCCGCACCTGGTTGCCGACAAAAGCAAAGCCGGCGCCGAGCTCGAGCAGGAAGTCCCGGAGGCGGGCGATCAGGGCGCTCTCCAGGGCGCGTTCGTCAGCCGATTCGTCCAGCGGCGCGGGGCGGAACACGTAGGGGTCTTTGAGCAGTTCGCGGGCGAGATCGGACTCGGGAGGCGGCAACGTGAGGGCGAAGTTTGTGGGGGCTGCGCCCTGCCGCACGTGCAGACGGGTTTCGATTTGGTGGATGAGCACGCTGCGGGCCCAGCCGTGCCGCCGGGTGCTTCGGATGTAGAAGGCCCGCGCGTCCGCCCCCTTCACGCGGTCGAGAAGCGCGCAGTTGTGGCCCCACGGGATTTGTGCAGCAAGCTGTTGCACGTTTGCGCGGTCCGGCCATGCAGCGGCGAACGCCCGCATGTATTTGAGGTTGCGAACGGAGTAGCCGCGCAACTTGGGAAAGGCCCGGCCAAGGTCGGCCGCCAGGCGGTCGATGATCTTGGCACCCCAGCCTTGCCGACGCTGATTTCGGAGGATGTCCTGTCCGATGTTCCAGTAATGGAGGACCAACTCCGCGTTCGCTGCCAGGGCGGACTTGATCTGCACGGTGCGGATGCGCTCTTTGATGCCGGCAAGAAAGTGCCCGTAGGTTTGTGCAACGGGCTACCGCACAACTTGCGCGCGAGGCTTGCGGGACGTTTTCATGTTTCCAGGATCTCGGCCACGTTCTTTGCAATAGTCCCTTCCAACTCACGGGCCTTGGCGTTGAGTGCCTCCAATTCCTCGTTCAGTTCCTCCAGCTTCTCCTTGAAGTCCTCGTCGCTCACTTCCTCGCCGGGAGCGACGCCGACGTAGCGGCCGGGGTTGAGACTCCAACCTTGCGCAGCGATTTCCTTGATTGAAGCGGCCCTGCAGAGGCCGGGCACGTCGGCGAACTTGAGCTTCTTGCCGAAGACTTCCCTCAGTTTGGCCTCGGCTTCCTTCCCGCCGAGGGTAAAGTCGGGCGCTTCGCCCCGGTAGAGGCGGACGACGTTCGCCAGGAAGCCGATCTGCGCCTCGGTCCAGTCGCGGTGGGCCCGGTCTATCTGCCGGTAGATGTGCCGGGCGTCGAGAAAAAGCACGTGGTCGGCGCGCGGGCTTTTCTTCTTCCCGCGGTCCAGGAACCAGAGGGTACAGGGCAACGTGACCGTGTAAAACAGGTTCGGCCCGACGGCGACCATCGCATCCACGGCTTGGGCTTCGACGAGCCGGCGGCGGAGCTCAAGCTCGGAAGCGCGGGCATCGGAGGCGGAGTTGGCCATGACGAAGCCGGCCCGGCCTTGCGCATTCAGCGCGGCATAGAAAAGCTGAATCCAGAGGTAGTTCGCGTTGTCCGTGCGCGGGAGGCCGAAGGGATAGCGGCGACCGGGGCCGACCTCGGCGGAGAGACGTTCCTTGTCCACGGCGTTGACGTTGAACGGCGGATTGGCGAGGACGAAGTCGAACCGGCCTGGGCTGTTGTGGAGGTCGTCGTAATAGGTAATGGCCTCTTTGATGCTCCCTTCGAGGCCGTGCATGGCCAACGTTGTTCGGGGTTACCTGAGCAATGGCCCCAGTTTCCTACCTCTATTCTCCCAAGAAATCAACGGGGAACCACGTACGGAGGGCGGCCGGGAACGAAGGGCGTATGGCAGATGGCTCGCGGCTCATGGCTTGCCAGAATGCGGCGGGCGGGGTGGACTCCCCGGATCAGGACGTCGGGGTAGAGGTCGAGAGGTCGGCGCCGTTCACCCAGGCCACCTCTCTTGCTTTTCCAGCTCGGAGGGGGCAAAATATGCCGGAAAGTCTGACAGTCAGACATTCAGGCGATTTGGGGAGAATCGTTCATGGCGTCCGAGACCAGCAAGGTCGGCAAGCGCGGAACCGTGGTCATCCCCGCGTCACTTCGCCGCCGCTACGGCATCAAAGAAGGTTCCCTTGTGATCGCCGAGGAACGGGCCGAGGGGGTGCTGATCCGCCCCGCCGCGGCTCTGCCCGTCGAAATCTACAGCCCGGAGCGACGGGCCGAGTTTCTCCTGTCGAACGCGGTGGATGCGGAAGACTATGCACGGGCGAGAAAGGAAGTCCAAAAACTCGGGCTCGATCCGGATAGCATCCCCCATTACAAGCCGCGTAAGCCGACGAAGGCCTGATCCGTGGACCGGGTCTTCTTGGACGCCAACGTCCTCTTCTCGGCGGCCTATCGTCCCGACACGAAGCTCCGGCAACTGTTCAAGTTGCGCAAGGTGAGGTTGCTCAGCTCCTCCTACTCGGTGGAGGAAGCGCGCCGGAACCTCGCGACCACGGAGCAGCGAAAGGATCTGGAGGAGTTGTGCGCGTCCCTGGAAATCATCACGACGGCTTCTCTTGACCTACCTCCATCTCTCGTTCTCGATCTCCCGGCATCAGACCGGCCGATCCTATCGGCCGCCATCAGTGCCCATGCGACCCATCTCCTGACTGGCGATGTCACGGATTTCGGCCCTTATTTCGGCCAAACGCTGGAAGGAGTTTTGATCCTGCCACCGGCTCTCTACCTTCAAGGTCATCGCGGGGGAAAGAGTTAAGGCGCCCGATTCATCCTGATCGGCACAGATAGAACCTCCGCAGGGTATCGTGGCGGGCTAGGAGCTTGCTTTCCGCTCTTGCCGTCGGATGCGCTGCATGATACTCTTCGGGCACGGTCGTGACCCGGTTGGGCGCAGGTCGGGCAGCCCGACGGCGCATCCGCCCATAACTCGTTGAGCAACCTCACGCCCCCGTAGCTCAGTTGGATAGAGCAGCGGTTTCCTAAACCGCGTGTCGCACGTTCAATTCGTGTCGGGGGCACCATACCAACCTTCGGTTGAGCCGCGCCCTTCGATCAAATGGGCGCGGAGAGGTCCCTTCCCGTAGGGATCGCGCTTAGCGTGTACCGACGCGCTACTCTTGACCTGCGCGATGGAGAACTCCTCCAGTGTTCTACGATTCCCCTCGCCTGGACCGCCGGCTTCGATCAAATGCTGACGCAGAGGACCGTTACCGCATCGCGAAGTGCGCCCGGCGGTTCTTCTGCCAGCACTCGCTCGTCGGCTCGGCGCAGAAGGGGTGGTCCTTGCCGTAGCTGACGATCCGGATCTGCGCCCCGAGCAGGCCGAGGTCCTCCAGATACCGTTTGACCGATTGGGCCCGCCGCTCCCCCAGGACCTGATTGTAGGCCTGGCTTCCCCGTTCGTCGCAGTGCCCGGTGATCAACAGCGTCCAACCCTCCCTCTCCTTGAGCATGCGGGCGTTGGCTTCCAGCACCGCCCGGGCCTCCTTCCTGATCGAGCTCCGGTCGTAGTCGAAGAACACGTCCCCCAAGGCGCTATTCTCAGAACCCTCCATGGTCCCCCTCGCGGCCGCGGAGGCGGGCGACTCCCCATCCGATCCGCTCGCCCCAGCAGGAGCCACCGGCAGCACCTCGGCCGGATCGGTCACGCGGACTTCCTGCAGCCGGCCGGGGCCGCTCAATGCCAGGTCCTCCAGCACGGACTCCTGCATGCCTCTTCCACCATCGCCGGCCTTGGCCAGCATCGCCTGCCCCTCAACCGACACCGAAATCTGCTTGCCCGTGCAGCCGATCACGAGGCTGAGCAGCCCCATCGAGACCAGCACGATATGCGCACGCACCGTGGTTGACATGGCAACACCCTCCCTGGTTGAAGACGGTCCCGGCCGAGCGGCCGATGCCCCGGCCGGACGCATCCGAGCCTATCCGCACTTCTCTTCGGCCAATCGCTTGAAAATCTGCAGCAGGCGATCCGCGTCGCCCTGCAGGCTGAATCGCTCGGCGAGCCGATCGGCCGGAACCGGCAGCAACCGGCATGAGCGGGGATGAATGGTGTTGCTTTTCCCAGGCGTTTGGCGTACTCCTCGCACCAGTTCCCCAGGGTCGAGGGCCCATGCGATCCACCAAGTATCTGCTCATCGGGGGTGGGTTGGCCTCCAGCCAGGCGGCCAAGGAGCTCCGGCAACGGGACCCGGACGGCACGATCACGCTGGTCGGCGAGGAGCCGCACGTCCCCTACGACCGCCCGCCGCTCTCGAAGGAATTCCTGCGCGGGGAGAAGCAGAAACAGGAGCTGTTCTACGACCCCGAGCCTTACTTCCGGGACCAGCGCATCGAGCTCCAGCTCGGCACCCGCGTTCAGCGGCTTGACGCTTCGGGAAAGACGGCGATCCTGGCCAGCGGGGACACGATCGCTTTTGAGAAGGCCCTCCTCGCCACCGGGGGCCGGCCGGTTCACCTGACCGTCCCCGGCCACGACCTGCCCGGCCTCTATTACCTGCGGACTCTGGACGACGCTGCGGCGATCGCGGGCGAGGCTGGCCCTGGCCGGAAGGCCGTCATCGTCGGGGGCGGGTTCATCGGGATGGAGATCGCCTCATCCCTGACCCAGAAGGGCGTGCAGGCGACGGTCATCGAGACCCTGCCCCACATCTGGGCCCGTTTCACCGACGCGACGCTGGCCGGATTCTTCCAGGGCTACTGCCAGGCCAAGGGCGTGACCTTCCGCACGGGCGAGGCGGTCGCCGAGGTCCGCGGGACCGGCCGCGCCTCCGCGGTCGTGACCCGATCGGGAGCCGTCCTGCCCTGCGACCTGGTTTGCGTCGGGGTCGGGATCGTTCCGAACGTCGAGCTGGCTCAGGCAGCCGGGCTCGAGGTCGGCAACGGCGTCCTCGTGAACGAGTTCCTGCAGACCTCGAACCCTGACATTTACGCGGCGGGGGACGTGGCGAACTATCCGGACCCCTATTTCGGCAAGCGGCGGCGCGTGGAGCACTGGGGCCACGCCGAGTACTGCGGGCAACTGGCGGGACGGAACATGGCGGGCGACCGAGCCGCGTACGACCTGCTCACCTACGTCTGGTCGGACATCTTCGATCTCCACCTGGAGTTCGCCGGAGACGAAAGCGAACACGACCGGGTCCTGCTGCGGGGCCGGATGGAGGACCGGGCCTTCATGGTCCTCTACCTGAAGGACCGCGCGCTCCGCGCCTACTTCGCGATCAACACCGGCGCCAAGGACTTCCTCCACTTGCAGCGCCTCATCCGGCAGAAGAAAGACCTGGCGGGCCGGGAGGCGCAGCTCCAGGACCCGACGGTTCCGATCAAGAGTCTCCTCTGACCTCCTCGCCGACCGGAAGCCGGCCGCGGCAATTGTGCGGCCGGCTCCGATCCCGGCTCGTCACTTCATCTTCAGGTGAGCCTTCAGGATGCCGGAGTTCTGGATGTCCGGATTGTTCTTGCCGAGCTCGTGCGCCTTCTTGAAATGCTCGGCGGCCTTCTTAACGTCCCTCTCCGTTTCTCTTCCCGCCACCCGTCTCCCCTTCCTACCCCCTCTCTACGGAGCGGCCGGTTGGATGTCGAGGTCCGGTCCGCCCCCGGCTCACGGGCAAACCGACGAGACGCCTCGTTGCGTTTGCCGGTTTGGTGTGTTAGGGTCGCCGCACTGTTGCTGCTGCCGTCGTACCCCAATTTTTCCCGACGAACGGAGAACGTTGCATGACACACCACCGACGCAGAATGGCTTCCCTGACCGTCCTCATGCTCCTCCTGTCCGGCCCGCTGGTCGCGGCGCCGCTCGCACGGGCGGAAAGCACCCTGGCCGTCGCCGACGGGCTGAAGGTCACGATCGAGTACACGCTGACCCTGCCGGACAAGACCGTGGCCGACTCCAACGTGGGACAGGCCCCCTTCTCCTACATCCAGGGCGCCAAGCAGATCGTCCCCGGCCTGGAAAAGGGCCTGGCCGGCTTGAAGGCCGGCCAGCAGAAGCGGGTGGAGGTTCCCGCCGAGCAGGGCTACGGGGCTTACGACGAGAAGCGAAAGATCAAGGTGCCCCGGAACAAGATTCCGCCCGACGTCAAGGTCGGCTCCATGCTGCAGGATCAGACCGGCCGGCCGGTCACGGTCCTGGAGCTCTCAACCGACTCGGCCACGCTGGATCTCAACCACCCGCTGGCGGGCAAGGCCCTGACCTTCGACGTGAAGATCCTGAACGTGGAGAAAGCCCAGCAGCCTTCCCCGGGCAGCAAGAAGCCTTGACCGGTCGAGTCACGGAGCCTGGGTGAGCGTCAGGATGAGGTCCCGGAACCGGGGATAGGCCTCCAGCAGCTCGCCCCTCCGTCCTCCCTCGTAGTCGGCAAACTCGAACCCGGGCGCCATGGTCGTGCCGAGCAACGCGAACCGTCCGCCCGGGACCAGTCGTGAGCCTTGCCAGACGCCCTGCCGCACCACGGCTTGCACCTGCATACCGCCCACGAGATCCTGGCCCAGGGTCAGCACCTGCCCGCTCCCGTCCGGCTGGAGGAGGAGCAGCTCCACCGGGTCGCCCAGATAGAAATGGTAGACCTCGTCGCTCTTGAGCCGATGCAGCCGCGAGCAGGTGTCCGACGTCAGCAGATAGTAGATGCCGGTCCCGAGCGACCTGGCGCCTCCATACCGGCCCGGCAGGGCCTCCCGGGAGACGACCTCCCACGACCGGTAGGTTTCGGCGAAATACCCTCCCTCTCCGGGAAGGGGCTTGAGCCCCAGCAGGGCCATCAACCGCTCGACCTGGATCATGACGGTCTCCTCACGTTGGCTCGAAACCCACCGGCGGATCCGCCCGCGTTCACCCGCCGCCGGCGCTCCTGCTTCGTCACTAGTGGACCGACGAGACAATGTCAAGGCCGCCTGGAGCCTCCCGCACCTGGGCCCGTCCCGCGACCCTTGACTCGTCCGGCGATCTTCTGTAGCCTACGCTATCCCAAAAGAGGGGTCACATGCCGTTCTCCCTTCGGGGAACACCCCGATCCGTGGCCGCGCGGCTCCCGGTCCTGAGCTGTCTGCTCCTCGCTCCCCTCCTTTCTTCACCCGTCTTCTCAGCCGACGTCGTCTACAAATACGTGGACGACGACGGAGTCGTCGGCTTTGCGTCGGACCGGCAGCAGATCCCGGAGAAATACCAGAACCGCGTCCAGGCCCTGGACGCCCAGACCCTCGAGCCGGTGCAGCACGTCCCGCCACCCGCTCCCGGCGCCCAGCCGGGAACCGGGTCCGCCCAGCCCTCCCAGGAGGCCCAGCAAGCGCCGGCCTTTTACGATCCCTGGCTCCAGCGCCTGTCCGGAGCCACGATCACGCTTCCTTCCCGGTATCAGTTGGGCGTCGGCCTGACCACGGTCCTCCTGATCGTCATGATCGTCCTCGTGATGCGGGTCAGCTCCAACCCGCTCGTGAAGGTGCTCGGCAAGCTCGGCATCCTGCTCCTGGCCGGCGGAGCCATCTACGCCATCTACTTCTCGGGCCTCAACGAGCGTATCTCCGAGGTGACCCACGAGCCGACGCGCCAGACCGTGAGCGGCAAGGAGATCGTGAGCGAGGTGAAGGGAAAGGCGGCGGAGGTGACCCAGACCCTGGGCAAGTCCATCGAGCCGGTCAAGGGCGTCATCGAGAGAACCAAGGCGGCCACCATCGGTGAGGCGACGCAGGCCGTTCAGCAGGCCAACCAGGCCAACCAGCAACTGGACAAGAACCTGCGTGACATCGAAGCTTCCCGGTGACGCAGCGCCGCTGAAGCCCCTCTCCCGGCCCTCCCTTCCGTCATGGACGAATCCACCCGTTCGCGGGCATTCCCGGAACGATCGTGCTAAAATTTCCGGCACGCCTGGCGCGCAACAGCCGGAGCCGAAGATGGCCAGAAGCAGGGGATCCGACCACCTCCCGCCGAGCTCGAGATCGTTCTCGTCCGTAGCCGAGGTCAATCAGCACATCGAGCAGTTGCACGGACGGATTGCGCAGGTGGAAGAGCTGCGCAAGGACGGGCTGCCGTTCCGCGAGGCCCTCAAGGTCGCCGCCGAATCCCAGATCCGTGAGACGATCCGCCAGATATTCGGCGAGCGGTCGCCGGAATTCCGGGCGCATCAGCACTTGCGCATTCGATCCACGGCCGACGACGACCTCGCCGATACGATCGAGACGTTGGGGGAGCTGATCGCCGTCCTCGAGGAAAAGAAGAACCTTCTGGCGGCCGGCGACAGCCAGCCGGTCCGCCCGGCCCAGCAGAGCGCCAGGCACCCAACGCCCCAGCCCGCGGCGCCGGCCGCCCCCGCCTCCCCGCCGCCGCAGCCGCAACCGGATCGAGGCCCGGGCGACGCGTCAGCGGAAACCCGGCAGGCGCCGGCGGACGTCAAGGTCCCGGCGGGCGGCGCGCTGGAACGGATCCATCGGCTCGGGTTGCGCTTTCACGCCGTCGCCAGACAACTGCGCCAGCGGTACGACGGCCGTCCCACCCTCGACGTGGACGACGTGCACGACGTCCAGGACCTGCTGCGGACCCTGCTCCGCCTGGAGTTCGAGGAGAGCGCGCTGGAAGAATGGGCGCCCGACGGCGAAGATGCCGGCCGGAAGGACTTCCTCGTCCCTCAGGAAGGGCTGGCCGTCACCGTCAGAAAGACCAAACAGGGGCTCACGGCCAAGGCCCTGTCCGAGCAACTGCTCCTCGATTTCCAGCGATACGCCGTCCGCCAGGGCTTCAAGACCCTCTTTTGCTTCGTCTACGATCCGGAGGGCCGCATCGGAAACCCCGCCAGGCTCGAAGCGGACCTGCGGCGGGAACGAGACGGGAAACGGCTCGACGTGTTGATCGCCCCCAAGTGAGGCGGAAGGGGCCTAGGGTGTTTCCCTTGGGCAGGCCGCCGAAACCTGTTGACTTACCCCGAAGTATTCGCTACCTTCCTGACCGACCGAACCGCCAGAGGCCGGCGAGCGGAACGCGGAGGATGGAGCGTCGAGATGCCTGAACGCGCCTACGTCTTGATCAACGTGATGCCGGGGCAGACGATGAACGTGGTCAAGGCCCTGTCGGAGATCAAAGAGATCAAGAGCATCGACTGTTGCTGGGGCAAGCCGGACATCTTCACCCTGGTCGAAGTGTCCGACCAGGACACGCTGTCAGCCCTCGTCCTGTCGAAGATTCACGCGATCGAGGGCGTGGCGCAGACCGACACCCACCTGGTCTACCAATTGAAACGCTAGGAGGCTCGGCCATGCGGACCGCGAAACTCGACCTCGGGTGGATGTCCGCCCTCGCCGGACTTTCCCTCGCGCTCGGCTGCGCGTCCGCCTCCCCCACGGCGCCGGATCTGGCGGAGGCCCTGCTGCCCGTGCCGGAGAGCCAGGTGCGGACCGCGCTCGTCGAGGTGTTGCGGGAGGGGGGCTACGACATCGACCGCGACGAGGCTGCGAAGACCGCCGTACGCACCGGGTACCGGCAAGAGACCGACAGTCCGTGGGACTGGCTGCTGCGCTTTCGTTTCGGGGTGACGCGCACCCGGGTGGAAGCGACGATCGCCTCCGCCGACGAGCACACCACCCAACTGACGATCCGGGTCGCCCACGAGGGGAAGGGCAGCCTGTTCAAGCTTTGGGGCCCCTACGAGACGCCCCTCCCCCAGAGCGCCGCGAATCAGATACGGCTGGTCAAGAACGCCCTCGGCTTGCTCTAGAAGAGGCACGAGGCGAGAGGCGCGTTTCGGTTTCACCGCCCCTCGCCCTCATCGTCGAGCTCCAGCCCGAACCGTTCCGCCATCCGGTAGAGGGTCCGCCGGTCAATGCCGAGGAGCTTTGCGGCACGGGCCTTGTTGCCGCCCGTCTCGCGCAGCGCCTTCAACAGATGCCGCTTCTCCATCTCGTCGAGGGTCGCGAGCGGCTCGCCGGCTCCCTGCCCGGCCGCCTCGCTCCACGGCTCGGCGCCCGCGCGGCGGACGGCTTCGGGCAGGTCGTCGGGCATGATGAGCGGCCCGTGGCTGAGCGAGACCGCCCGCTCGATCACGTTCTCCAGCTCCCGCACGTTCCCCGGCCAGCGGTACCGCTGCAGGAGCGCGAGCGTCTCGGGGACGAACCCCATGATCGGCGCCGAGCCGGCGGAAAACTTCTGCAGAAAATGGTGGGCCAGCATCGGCACGTCCTCGCGGCGCTCCCGGAGGGGAGGAAGCACGATCCGCACGACGTTGAGCCGGTAGAAGAGGTCCTCGCGGAACCGCCCCTCCTTGACCAGGGCCTCCAGGTTGCGGTGCGTGGCCGCGATGATCCGCACGTCCACCTTCGACGCGCCGGTCCCGCCCACGCGCCGGACCTCCTGATCCTGGATCACCCGCAGCAGCTTGACCTGAACCGAGGACCCGACGTCCCCGATCTCGTCCAGGAACAGGGTCCCGCCGTCGGCGGTCTCGAACAGGCCGGGCTTCGCGCCGACCGCGCCCGTGAACGCGCCCTTCTCGTGCCCGAACAGCTCCGATTCCAGGAGCGTCTCCGGCAGGGCGGCGCAGTTGACGGGCACGAACGCCCGGTCCCGCCTGGGGCTGTTCGCATGGATCGCGTGGGCGATCAGCTCCTTGCCGGTTCCGCTCTCGCCTTCGAGCAGGACCGTGCTCTTCCCGCCCGCCACCCGGGCCACCAGCTTGTAGACTTCCAGCATCGGCGGGCTGCTGCCGACCAGTTGGGACCGGCCCTCCCGCTCGCGCAGCTCCTCCCGAAACCGGGTGTTCTCGCGCACCAGGCGGTTGTGCTCCAGAGCCCGGCGCACGACGAGCTTGATCTCTTCCTTCTTGAACGGCTTGGCCAGGTAGTCGTAGGCCCCCTGCTTGATCGCTTCGATGGCCCCTTCCATGGACCCGAACGCGGTCAGGAGCACGGTGCTGGTCTCGGGGCTGAACTGCTTGAACTCCCGCAGGACCGTCATCCCGTCCACGGCCCCCATGCGCATGTCGGTCAGGACGAGGTCGAACTTCGTCTCGCGACCGCGGCGGATCGCTTCGTGCCCGTCGGCCACCGACTCGACGCCGTAGCCTTCCTTCCGCAGGGCCTCCACGAGGAGGTCGCGCGCGACGGCGTCGTCGTCCACCACGAGGATCTTGGCGTCAGGCTCTTGCATCACCGTACGTCGCCCCGACGCCCGTTTCGGCTTCCACGTAGCTCGGCAGCCCGATCACGACCGTCGTCCCCTTCCCGACCGTGCTCTCGATCGAGAGCGATCCGCCGTGCGCGTGCACGATCTGGCGGCTCAGGAACAGCCCCAGGCCGGTCCCGTCGCCGAGAGCCTTGGTCGTGAAGAACGGCTCGAAGGCCCGGGCCAGGTGCTCGGCCGGCATCCCGCATCCCGTGTCCCGCACGGTCAGGGTCACCATCGTCCCGATCGGCGTCTCACCGGCCTGCCCCCGCGCCTGCGCCTCCTCGGGCGTCACGGGCCGGCTCCCCAGCGCGATCACGACCTCGCCCCCCGCCTCCGTGGCCGCCAGCGCGTTGGCCACGAGGTTGACCAGCACCTGCTGCAACTGCTCCGCGTCCCCCCAGATGGGCGGCAAGTCCCGGCCGCCCTCCGCCCGGAGCGCGACGCCCTTGCTCGCGAACGAGGGGCCCATCAGCGACATGACCGGCTGGACCAGGCATTCGACCGGCAGCCGGGCGGGGTTGGGCCTTCGCTGCCTGGTGGAGGTGAGCAGTTCCTCGATGATCCGGACGACCCGGTTGATCTGGGAGTCGATGATCTCGATCCGCTTGCGCATGTCCTCGGTGGCGGCAGGCTCCTCGGCCAGCGCCTGCACGTGCCAGGCGATGGAATGGAGCGGCGTCCCCACCTCGTGGGCCACCGACGCCACCAGTTGACCGACCGCGGCCAGGCGCTCGGAGCGTCCGAGGGCGTCCTTGATCTCGGCGAGCTGCTGGTTGGCCCGCAGCAAATTCTCGGTCTGGCGGGCCAGCTCGGCGCGGGCCGCCTCTTCCCGGGCCTTCCGCTCTTCGCGCGTCATCGCGAAATAGGCGACCCCGATCAGGACGCCCGCCACCACCGACCGGTTGATGGCCGCGGACACGAACCGTCCCGGCTTGGTCGGCCTCAGCAGCCCCACGTAGGTCGCCAGGATGCAGAGGGCGACGGTCAGGTACATGAGCCGCCGGTTCCTGGCCGTCGCGATCAGGAGAATCGGGAGCACGAACCCGTAGGCCCCGACGACGTTGGCCGGCGCGACCGTCTCGACGACCACGATCAGCACGAAGAGACCGGCCGAGACGCCGAGCACGAGCGGATTCTTCGCCGACGCCGTCATCCTCGCGCCTTCAGGGAGCGGGTCGTCCACAGGGCCCCGGCCAGCAGCGGAAGCCGGGCGTCCTGTTTCAGCCCCTCCAGCGATTCGGACACCTTCCGGGACCAGTTCGGGTGGCTCTCGACGGTGCCGGGCAGGTTGGCCTGGTCCACCTCCCCCACGATGTCCTCGAGCGTCGCCAGCACGATCGCCGCCGGAGACCGAGCCAGGAACAGGTGCACGGCCCGGCAGAGGCCCGGCGTCACGAGCGGACCGGGCTCCGTCTCCTCCGGCAGGTCCTCGGGCAACAGGCCCTCTTCCTTCAGCGCCGCCAGCAACCGGACCTTGTCCTTTTGCCGCTCGTCCAGGGCCCGCTTCACGGCCGCCTGGTCCTGGCCGCTTCTGAGGGCGGACCGGATTTCGATGTCCCGACCGGCCCAGAAGCCGGCCAGAGTGGGCAGGTCGTGCGTGGTCACCACGGCCACCGCCTGCTGCGGATAGCTGTTCGGCCTCTTCCAGCTTCCATCGTCCCAGCGCTCGAAGTAGAGGACCCGATAGGACAGGACCCGGGAGGCGGCCAGCCGCTCCTTGATCCAGTCCGGCACGGTGCCCAGGTCCTCCCCGACGATGACGGCCTGCTGGCGCACGCTCTCCAGGGCCAGGATGCCGAGCAGATCCTCGTGGGGATAGTGGACGTAGGCGCCGGCCGAGGCGGGGAAGCCCCGCGGAATCCAGAACAGCCGGAAGAGCCCCATGACGTGGTCCAGGCGGAGGGCGCCGCCGAAGGCCAGGTTCCGGCGGAGCAGTCCGACGAACAGCGCATACCCGCTGGCGCGCAACCGGTGAGGGTCCATCGGCGGCAGTCCCCAGTTCTGTCCGTCCGGCGCAAAGGCGTCGGGCGGACAGCCGCTGTCCGCCCCCAAGGCGAAGGCTCCCTGGGAAGCCCAGGCGTCGCTGCCGGAGCGGTCGCTCCCCAGTGCCAGGTCGTGGTAGAGCCCGATCGGCATCCCCAGCCGCCGCCCCAGCTCCGCCACCGTCCGGAGCTGCTCCGCGGCCACCCACTGGAGATACTGGTAGAACCGGACGCGCGACGCCTGGGCGGTCCGGAACGACGCGACCGCTAGCGAGCTTGGGTCGCGGAAGGCTTCCGGCCATTCCTGCCAGCCGCAGACCCGGGGATCCTGCCGCCGAAGCTCTTCCGCGAGGGCCTGGAACAGGGAAAACCGCTCGAGCGGCTCGCCCTGCTCCCGCACGAACCGCTCGAAGGCCTGCCCCCGCTCGCCGGCCGGAGCCCAGCGTCCATCCGATTCCTCCCGGAGGTGCTGCTCCCGGAACGTCGCGTAGGCGGCTTCGAGCACGGTCATCTTGGCTCGATGCGCCCGGTCATAATCCACCATCTCGCCCTTGCGCAACAGGTCCAGCTCGGCCCGAAACGTCGGATCGGCCAGGATGGCCTGGGCCTGCGCCGACTCCCGCACCTCGGGCACCTCCTCCACCGCGAGGTAGAGCGGGTTGAGGAACAGCCGGCTGTCGGGCGAATAGGGACTGATGTAGTAGGGGCTCTCGTTCTTCAGCACGTGGAGGGGATTCAGGCCGATGACTCCGGCCCCCAGATCCTGCGCCGCCCACCCCACGAGATCGGAGAGGTCGCGGAAATCCCCCACGCCCCAGTTCGCGGCCGAACGGAGGGCGTACAGTTGCAGAGCCAGCCCCCAAGTCCGGCCGCCATGGGACAGCCGCGCCGGCAGATAGCACTGGCTCGGGACCAGGATCAGCCGCAGGCGTCCCTCCACGGCGCCGGCCGCCGTCAGGCCGCGGGCCCGCAGGTCGTAGTAGCCCATCGGCAACTCCGTCGGCACCGGCAGCTCGAACCGGGCGTGACGGCGGCCGGCGATGTCTTTGATCTCGACCGGCGCGAGGTCGGGCCCCGCTTCTCCCTCGTGCCGCAGGCTGCCCTCCTCGTCCCGGACCTCCCAGCGGACTCGCACCGTCCGGTCTTCGGCCGCCTCCACCGGCAGGCGGAAGGACCAGCTTCCTGGCGAGGCGCCGATCCGCCGCACCAGCACGGGATCGCAGGGCTGCCGCCACGGAGCCTCGGACCAGGCCGCCAGCTCCCGCTGCACGGCGTCTCTCGTCTCCACCCGCAGACCCATCGCGGTCAGGATCGCCCGCTTGGTCTCGTCCGCGACCACGTGCCGCCGGCCCCAGACGTCGTAATAGTCCGGAGCAACCCCGTAATGCTGTGCCAGCTCGTCCAGCAACGACTGTTCGCTCCGATCACTCATCAAGCGGGAGTCTAGGAACAAGCCCGGAGCAAGTCAAGGCAACGGCCTTCTTCATGGTCCTTCCCGGCCCGTTCGAGTACAATGCGCCATGCTGGAAATCTCGCTGGTGCTGGCCTCGCTGCTGGCCGTGGGGCTGGCCGGGCTGCTCGCAACGCTGCTGACCCCGCAGCTCATGACCGAGCTGGGACTCTGGGCGCTGGCGCTGGGCCTGCTCACCGGGGTGCCGACCGGCCTATGGTACCACGTCGTCCTGTACCGATCGCTGGCCAGGAAGATGCCGCTGCCGGCCCGCTGGTGGATGGCGCCGGTTGACTTGCATCCCCGGCTGACGAGCGAGGAGATCGCCCGGGTCAAGCCCTGGTTCGCAGCGGGCGGCCTCGGCTTCATCCTGTCGCTGGCCGGAGGGTTGGCTGCCATGGCGGGCCTCCTGCTGGCAAGCTGACCGTCTCACGACCATCGGCCCGTGACTCGACTTCCGTTCGTTCCAGACCAGCCGGCGACCGAGCCGCCGGCCTGCCTACGGTTCGGGACCAGCTCCTGGGCCTACGAAGGGTGGAAGGGCCTGGTCTATCGGAAGCCCTATTCCAAAAGCCGTTTTGCCCAGGACTGCCTCGCCGAATATGCCGCCTACGAATACCAGGGCCGCCGCCTCTTCAGGACCGTCGGGCTGGACCATTCCTTCTACCGTCCCCCGACGCACGACCAACTGGCTCACTACGCCGCCCAGGTGCCGAGCGACTTCCACGTCTGCCCGAAGGTGTGGGAGGAGATCACCATCCCCGCCTACGCCAACCTGCCCCGCTACGGGCCGAAGGCCGGGATGAACAACCCCCGCTTCCTGGACGCGGCGGTCTGCGAAGAACTGGTTCTGGCCCCGACGCTCCAGTCCCTCGGGGACAGGACCGGCCCCTTCATCTTCGAGTTTCAGCGGTTCGGCTTGGAGCCGGACCGATTCCTTGCGGCCCTGGACCGGTTCTTTGCCCGCCTGCCGGCCGGGCCTCTGTATGCGGTGGAAGTGCGTCACCCAGCGGTCCTGGGCGCCCGCTACCACGACCTGCTCAAGGCCCACGGCGTCGCCCACGTCTACAACCATTGGACCTCCATGCCCCCGCTGGCCGCCCAGCACGCGGCCATGGGCAAGCGCTTTCCCGGCCGGTCGGTGGTGGTCCGGCTGCTCACGCCGTTGGGCCTGTCCCACGCCGACGCCGTGCGGCGATACAGGCCCTACGACCGGCTGGTGCAGCCGGTTCCGCGGATGCGGGCGGACACGCTCGCCTTGATCCGGCAAGCCCTGGCCGAACGCCTCCCCGCCTACCTGTTGGTCAACAACCGCGCCGAGGGCAACGCTCCGCTCACGATCCAGGCCCTGCTCGACGCCCTGGGCCAGCCCGCCGATCGCGAAGCCCCCGAGGTTTGACACCCCGATCGGCGACGGATAACATGAGGTTATCTTCCTCCGGCCCGAGACACCGCCATGTCCCACCTCAGGAGAAGACGTCCACGATTCGACCGGTTGCTCGCCGCCGGCGCGAGCGCCCTGCTGGTCATGACCGGCGGGTGCTTCGTGGGCATGTTTTTCCCGACTTCGATCGACACGGAGTTCGCCAACCCGACGCCGCTGCGCGGGCCGGTGGCCGACGTTCGCACGGTCGCGGTCGTCCTCCCGTCAACCCTCGAGTCGGTGCTCGGCACCCCCGACTCCAGCAGAGGGAAGCTGGACATGGTGGGGGTTGACCTTGCCGAGCGGCTCCAGGACAGCGGGCGGTTCTCCGTGGTTCCGCCGGACCGGTATCGGACGGCCCTCGCCGCCGGCACCCAGTCCTCGGCCTATCGGGTCGGGGCCTCGATGACGGAAGCCGATCGGTTGAGCGCGATTCTGAAGGCGGCCCGCACGGTCAACGCCGACGGCGTGATCCTGCTGCAGGGCCAGTGGGAGATGGTCCAGTCGATCGGCAGCGTGTCGTTCGGAAGGCCCGAATACAGGCGGCAAATGAGCCTGACGTTGATCGGCACGAAATCCGGCGAGACGCTCTGGTCCCAGGAAGCCACCGCCGTCATCCACGAGGGGATCGCGATGCCGCAGGAGCCGGACGTCCGGGGAGCCCTCGTTTCGAGCCTGGCGAAGCATTTCCTGAAAACGACGAAGTAGGGTCGGCGGCAAGGCCGTCCCGCCCGGAGGTCGGACGACATGTTGCAACGTTCCACGGGCACCTGGGTTAGACAGGCCATCCTCTGCGCTTGCCTGTTGGCCCTTTCCCCCGCTTCGCCCGCCCTGTGCGAGGACGATCGCGTGGAGATCGTGGGCGTGTACCGCTACACGTACCACGACCCGACCAGCCCGGCCGAGGCCAAGAACATCGCCTATTCCGAAGCCGTCCGGCTGGCCGTCGAGTCCTCCAGGGTCTTCATCGAGGCCACCTCCTCGGTGATCGATCCGGAGCTGCTCGGCCGGGTGCGCCAGGTGGTCGCCTCCGGCTACCTCAAGGACCTGCAGCTCGTGGAGCAGTCCGAGAAGGGCCGCACGGTCTACGCGAAGGTCCGGGCCTTCCTCAATCCCCAGGAGGTCAGGGCCGTGATCCAGCGGGAGATCAACCTGGGTTCGAGCAAGGACCTGCCTGGGCTGGACCAGAACCGGGCGTTGAAGATCCTGAGCGTCCGGGAGGAAGAGGACGGGACGGTGGCGGTGGTCTTCCAGGCCTTGAAGCGCCTGGACTGGCTGAACACGGCCTACGACGGCAGCTTGCGGGAGAGCGCCGACGTCATGATCGACTTCTACGACGAGAAGGGGGTGCCCATCGGCAGCGACCGGTACCCGGCGCGCAAAGCGTCCTTCACCGAGGTGATGAATCCCGGGCAGATCGGGGTGCACAAGTTTCCCAAGCCGGCGAACGCCAAGTCCTTCCGGGCCTGGCTCGTCAAGTGACCGGGGCGGGAGCTTGGCCCAGGGGCATCCCCCTCTCCGCCACCGCTATTTTTCCACGCCGATCGGCGGCAGGTTGATCCCGACCTTCTCCATCCCCATGATGATGGTCAGGTTCGAGGTCGGGGCGTGGCTCACGATCTCCTTCTGGACCTCGATCCGCCGCAGGTCCACGAACTCCGGCGCCGTCAGACCGAGGCTCTCCCGGTAGGCCCGGTCCGCGATCCCCCGCTGCCGCTCGGCCTTCTCCCTGGCCTCCTCCGCCTTCTGGAACTCCACCATCGTGATGCGCCGCTGCTCCTGGATGATGGTCTGGGCCGTCTGCTCGAGGACCCCCTTGGGCGGCAGGATGCTGCCGACCACGACCCGGTTCAGCCGCACGGGAATGTTCTGCTTCTCGATGATGCGCGTCCGGACCTCCCGCTCGATGGCGTCCTGGAGCATGGCCCGCGTCGCCGGCTTGGTGGTGAGCTCGAAGAGCTGGTACTTCTGGACCTCCTCGCGCACGACCGTGCGGAAGGCCTCCTTCACGTTGTTGACGTACCAGCTCGGACCGAACCGGGAAATCAGCTCCGGAGACCGCCCCTCGATCACGTTGGCAATCAAGAACGCGTCGAACGACACGGGCGCGTTCTCCGCCGAGATGATGTCGAAATGCTCCGAGTACTGAATCGGGCGGATGTCCACGTCGATGATCTCGGTCGTGAAGGCCACGAACACGCGCCCCGTCGAGACCGGGACCGGATCGACTCCCCCGTGCCCGAAGAACATGGGCTTCATCACCTGCACGCCCTCGTGGCCAGCGTCGATCGCCGGCATGACGCAGCCCGACATCGTCAGCAACAGACAGACCGTGCCCCAGATGCTCGCGTGTCTTTTCTCTGAGCCAGTCATAACACCCTCCCTCTCCGTTCGCGCCATGTGCGGGCGAGGCCGGTCGAAACGACGCGGCGAACGAACCGGCGCGCTCGGGTCAGCTTATGAAGAAGGAACGAAGGAAGTCAAATCGGGGACAATCGGCGTGCGTGACCATGGACTCGGCCGGACTCCAGGGCCGGTCACATGATCCCGGCCTGGCGCTGCAGCCAGCGGACGTACTTGATGATCTGATCCACGTCGTCCGGCGTGGCCCCCTCCACCTTCGGCATGTCGCCGAAATTCCAGTGGTGGGCGCGGACCCCGTTGGCCGCGGCCCGGTGGAAGGCCGGGTCTCCGTGGTGATTCGGCTCGTAGATCTTGTGGACCAGCGGGGGACCCTGTTTCGTTCCGACGCCCCGCTCGCCGTGGCAGCGGGCGCAGAACGTGTTGAACTTGGCCTCGCCCGTCCGGACTTCCTTGGGCACCGCCGCCGGGCCGGCGCCCGCGAGCAAGCCGAGGAGCAGCAACCCGCCCAGCCCCCAGCCGAGCAGCCCCGCGTTCGCCGACCGTCGCTTCCGCATGACCATCACCGGGGCTGGCTCCCGCCGCGCTTGTCCGGCCGGTCCTGCGCGCCGAACTCCTCGCGCAGCATCCGCTTCGTCCGCCCGGCCGTGAAATACCGGTACAGGCGGGCCGAGATCGGCACCAGCGCGATCAGCGCGATCGTCAGGTACATGAAGAATTCTTCGGGCGACACGCTCACGCTCTCCGCTCAGGGCGCGGCGTAGGCGACGGGGTCCACCGCGCCCGCGGCCCTGAACCCTTCCCGCCGGATGCGGCAACTGTCGCAACGGCCGCAGGCGGTCCCGTCTGGGGCCGGATCGTAGCAGCTATGGGTCAAGTGGAACGGGACGTTGAGCGCCAGGCCCGTTCGGATGATCTCCGCCTTGGTCATGGACAGGAGCGGCGCCCGAATCTCGATGCGCTGGCCCTCGACCCCGGCCTTCGTCCCCAACCGCGCGACCTCCTCGAAGGCGCGGAGATAGTCGGGACGGCAATCGGGATATCCGGAATAGTCGAGGACGTTCGCCCCGAAATAGACCCGCGACGCGCCGAGCGACTCCGCATAGGCCAACGCCAGGGCCAGAAAAATCGTGTTGCGGGCCGGGACGTAGGTGACGGGGATGGCCTGCCGGCGCTCCGCGTCCGACCGGTCTTTCGGCACCGCCAGGTCCCCGGTGAGCGCGGAGCCCCCGATCGGCCGGAGGTCAACCTCCAGCACCAGATGCCCGGCGGCCCCGAGAGCCTCGCCCACCGCGCGGGCGCGGCCGACCTCGACGGAATGGCGCTGACCGTAGGAGATCGTCAGGAGATAGAGCTGGCAGCCGTCCTGCCTGGCGAGAGCCGCCGTGACCGTGGAGTCGAGCCCGCCGCTGGACAGCACCACGGCCTTCATGGAACAACGATGAGCGACGAAGCTATTCCCGCTCTTCCTCTTTTTCGATCTTCTCGATCAGCTCCGCCTTGGACTGGCAATTCACGCACAGCTTGGCGAAGGGGACCGCGGCCAGCCGCTTCTCGCTGATCTCGACCCCGCACTCGGCGCAGAGGCCGTAGGTGCCCTCCGCCAGCCTGGTCAGGGCCTCGTCGATCATCTGCCGCTTGCGGTTCTGCATCTCCAGGAGCGAGATGCCGAGCTCCCGCTCGAGATCCATCATCGCCTGGTCCCCCACGTCCATCGCCGCTTCCAGCCGGCGCTGCTGGTCCTCGGTCAGCGAATGGCCCAACGAGTCGCCGATCTCCCGCAGGACCTCCTCGCGCTTCTGCATCAGCATCCGGTGCAGCGTCTCGCGGCGCTGGTCCGCCTGCTTGGATCTCGCTCCAGCCTTGTCCTTCGGCGTTCCGTCCGTTCGCAGTCCACGGGACCCGTTGGACCGCACGGACGGGGAGGATTTCTTGCCGTCCGGGCTCGGGCTTTTGACACGAGCCCGGTCCGCGGCCTTCTGGCTCGATTTCGCCTTCTTGGTGCTCTTGACCTTGCCGGGCATCCGCGCGAACCCCCTTGTGTGGGACGCAATCCCTAAAAAGGTCGCTATTCTTATCACGGCAACCTGGCTTTGACAAGTCCCCGCGCAAGAGCGGAAGCGCGGCGCGCGGCAGCCGCGGCGAGACCGGCGGAACGATCGGCGGATGGTGGGAGAAACCGTCAGGAATAGGTGATCATGGAATGCACCGGACAACCGTTGAGCTTGTCGCGCCCCTTGAGCCCCAGCAGCTCGACCAGCACCACCAAGCCCACGATCTCGCCGCCGAGCTGACGGATCAGGTTCACGGCGGCGGCGGCGGTGCCCCCCGTGGCCAGCAGGTCGTCCACGATCAGCACCCGCTCGCCCATCTCAATCGCGTCGCGATGGATCGCCAGCGAATTGGAGCCGTACTCCAGGTTGTATTTCACCTCGAAGGTGTCGGCGGGCAGCTTGCCGGGTTTCCTGATCGGCACGAACCCCGCTCCGATGTGGTAGGCGAGCGGGCTCCCGAGAATGAACCCGCGCGACTCGATCCCGACGATCTTCGTGACGCCCTGTTGACGGTACCGGGCGGTGAGCTCGTCCTGGATCGCCCGGAACGCCCGCGCGTCTTTGAGCAGGGTGGTGATGTCGTAGAAGAGAATGCCCGGCTTGGGGAAGTCCGGAACCTGACGGATCAGCGACTTGTAATCCATGGTCGTCAACCTTTCTGCTTCCGGCGAGCCCGGCCGTCGGTCGTGACGCCGCCGGCGGCCGGCGCGCTCCCGGTCAATACCAGATCGTGAACCCGACGTGACGGCCGGTCGGCGGCTCCCACTGGACGGCGACATCCCTGACCCGGGAGGCCGGCGGACCGGCGCGGAGCGACTCGACGAACGCTTCCACGACGGACCGCTCTCCCTCCACCTGCACCTCGACCCGCCCGTCGTCCAGATTCCGCACGCCTCCCGCCAAACCCAGCAACGAGGCCTGGGCCCGGGCAAAGGCGCGGTAGCCGACTCCCTGCACGCACCCGCTGACCCAGACGCAAGCCCTGATCCGCGAACCGGAATCGGTCATGGTTGAAGGACCGTGAAGCGGTGCATGGCAGGGATGTGTCACTGAAGTTGACTCAACCGCGGCCAGGAAGACTCAGGGATCAACGGAAACACTGGCGGTGTTGTTCCGGCGGAAGACCTTTCGCACTCTCTTGCAGAACCCCAGAAGCCGCTGAGGTCTTCTACTCCCGCGCCAAGAATGATTGGATGGCGCTCGACTATGCTTAATCGGAGAAAGATCTACGCCAAGGGCCCTTATCCGACCGCCAAGAACTATTTTCTACGGCGGTCGGTACTAGCAAGCTTACTGAGGCAAACCACCTCTCCGCCCGCATCTGATCGAAGCGGGCGGCTTAGCAAGCTCGGTATGGTCGGGGCGAGAGGATTTGAACCTCCGACTCCCGCGTCCCGAACGCGGTGCGCTACCGGGCTGCGCTACGCCCCGATCCTCACACGACCACCGCCCGGTCAGACGAGCGGCTCATACGCCATCCCATGCGCCTCGGCCACGGCCTGGCACGTGACCCGCCCGCCGGCCACGTTGACTCCCCGCGCGAGCCCCGGATCGGAGCGGATCGCGCGCTCGACCCCGGCCGAAGCAATGCGGACTATAAAGGGTAGCGTCGCGTTGGTCAAGGCCAAAGTGGCGGTCCGCGGAACGATGCCCGGGATGTTCGGCACGCAGTAGTGCAGGACTCCGTCGACCTTGTAGACCGGGTCCGAGTGGCTCGTCGGCTTGGTGGTCTCGCAACAGCCCCCCTGATCCACCGACACGTCCACGATCACCGACCCGGGTGTCATCCGGGACACGACCGAGCGGGGCACCAGCTTGGGCGCCCTGGCGCCGCGCACCAACACCGCACCGATCACCAGGTCGGCATCCGCCACGGCACGGTCGATCCACGGCTGGTTCGCGGCGAGGGTGGAGATCCGCCCCTGATACTGGTCGTCCAGCGCGCGCAGCCGCTCCAGGTCCAGGTTGACCACGGTCACCTGGGCGCCCATCCCGACCGCGATCCTCGTCGCCGCGCTGCCGACCACTCCAGCCCCCAGGATCACCACGTTGGCCGGCGCCACGCCCGGCACGCCGCCGAGGAGGATGCCCGCGCCTCCCGCCAAGCGCTCCAGATAGTGGGCGCCGATCTGCACGGCCATGCGGCCGGCGATCTCGCTCATGGGCTTGAGGATCGGAAGCCCCCCGTCCTGGCTCTCCGTGGTCTCATAGGCGATGGCGGTCACGCCCGAGTCGGCCAGCGACCGCGTGAGCTCGGCCGAGGCCGCCAGGTGGAGATACGTGAAGAGGATCTGCCCGCGTCGGAACAGGCCGTACTCGGACGGCAGCGGCTCCTTCACCTTGATGATCATCTCGGCTTCCTGGAACAGGTCGGCCCTGGACCGGGCCAGGTGGGCGCCCGCCTTGCGATAGTGCTCGTCCGCGAACCCGCTTCCCTCCCCGGCCGCCGTCTCGACCCACACCGTGTGGCCGGCCGCGCAGAGCGTGGCCGCGCCTTCCGGGGTGAGGCTCACCCGATACTCGTGGTCCTTGATCTCTTTCGGCACTCCGATGATCATGCGGCCTCCTTGTCTCCCGACCGATGCGCACCCCTGTCTCCGTCATTATATCCCGATCCCGGCCCTCCTTGCGCTGGACAGGCCGTCCGGTCCTGGTGTAAGATCGCGCCCGATTCGCCGAGCGGGAGGAAGAGGATCGTGACAGACACCGGTGCGAGCTTGTCGGCCGGCCGTTGCGACGCCTGCGGGACGGACCGGAGCCCGCTGATGAAGCTGTCGCTCGGCAAGGACTTCTTCGGCCGCGCCTACGACCGGCTCTCCCCCTCCTCGGATGTCAGTCCCAAGTGGTACTGCGACACCTGCTCGATGCACAAGAACCTGCAGCGCGACTTCCGCGACATTCGGACGGAGCTCGACAAGCTCCACGCGGGGCAGGCCTCGGAGCTGGCGAAGGCCGAGCAACTGCAACGGGCGCAGCTCCGGCTCCGGGAGATCGCCTCGATCTTGGCCGGCCTGGAGGGACGGGGGTCGGCGCCGCACCTCCTCGATCCGGCCGAGGTCGGCACCCTGCTCAATCGCATCCAGGCCCAGGCGGGCGCCTCGTCCGTCGCCGGGTAACAGAAGCCCGACCGGTGTCCACCTTCACGCACCACATTTTCGTCTGCCTCAACCAACGGCCCAAGGGGGACCCTCGCGGGTGCTGCGCGGACCAGGGATCCGAGCGTCTGCACGCCCACTTCAAGAAGGAAGTGGAGCGGCTCGGGCTCAAGGGCACCGTGCGCGCCAACAAGGCCGGGTGTCTGGACCATTGCGAATACGGACCCAGCGTGGTTATCTATCCCGAAGGGGTCTGGTACTGGGTCGGCTCGGAAGCGGATGTCACGGAGATCATGGAGCGCCACGTGGTCAAAGGCGAGATCGTCGAGCGCCTGCTGATGCCGGGTCACCAGCCTCCCCGAAAAGCCTGACAACCATGCCGGTCGAGGAAAAGTGGAAGGCCAACCAGGAGAAGGTGGCCTTCATGAAGCGGTTTCCCGGGCTGGCGACCTCCTGGGAAGAGGTGCGGGGCAAGGCCGTGACGGCCGTCGCCGGCCTGCCGTCCCGGACCGGAGCCGCCGTGCTGGTCTTTTCCGACGGCTCGTTCGCCGTCGCGGCGCCGCTCGCGCCGGAACCTTGGGAGCTGACGGAAGCCTTGGCGGCCGCCCGCCCGTTCCTGGAGGCCACCCACTCGGCCGCCTTCGCGGAGTACGACCGGCTCGTCCGGCAAGACCGGGAAGCCCTGCGGCTCGCGCGCCTGGAGAAAATCATGGGCGCGATCCAGAACAATCTGGAACGGATTCCGGAACTGAAAGAGCGGCTGCGGCAGCTCGTGAACGAGTGGAAGTGAGGAGACCGCGGCCGTGAACATGCTCGAGCTCTTTTCCAAAGCCTTGTTCGAGGGAGTGTCCCCCATGATGGTTGTCAGAGATCACCTGGTCCGCCATCCCGACCGCTGCACCCACCAGGCCGTCTGCATCCCGGTCTGCCCGACCGGCGCCTGGCTCTCGACCCCGCCGTTCAAGTTCGACTCCTCCCGTTGTCTGGAGAGCTGCCGGCTCTGCCTGGATGCCTGCCCGTCCCAGGCGATCTACGCGGTCTTCCGAAAAGGCGAGAAGGTACTGGCGCCGCAGAAGAAGTAGGGGCAGCCTAGCTAACAGCCCGGAGCCACTCATGGTGACGAGGTCGCGGTAGGAGAAGAGGCGCATATCATTGCGCAAGCTGGCTCCGGTCCGTGAGGCGTCGTCCAACCCGAGATAGACCTCGACTCTTGCGTTAACATCATCCTTCTTTGCCCCACGCACCACAGGATTGTCGATGCCCAGCCTGATGTCTGCTCGGAGACAGTTCTTCAGGCAATGAAGCATCAACACGAAACTGTAGTACGCGAGCGGCAACGGTCATTGGTCCAGCTTACCGTCGCGGGCGCCCGGACCTACGATGGCGTCTGTGGAGGACTCCCCCCTTGCTCAAACACCATAGCACCATTTGTCGAACACTCCTTCGTACTCGGCGAATTTCCCGCTCCCCATCATCTTCGCCTCCTCCCTTCAGCATCCCTCGCCACGAATGACAATCTTGCGACGACGGTTCAACGGCTGAAATCCCTGCCGCAAGAGGAACCCTCACACATTGAGGAAACTCTGTACCGGATTCGGAATACCGGCTTACTGAACCCAGACGCTGCCATCACAGCGATCGAAGACCTTCGCGGCCAATGGTGGTTCGACGGATGCAATGCGGAGGCCGCTCGGCCGATTTGCCGCGAGTTGCGCCTCGTCAAACAAATCGCCAACCAAGCCGCCTACCCCACGCTTGAAGCTGCCGTGCGTAGCCAGGCAAGGAAGCCTTTTGTTTGAGCCTGTTGAGATTTGTCGCTAGGCAGGTCACAAGATCATGCTAGCCGAGACGGGAAAAAGGTGAGGCGGGCGCTTTGGTTGCCCGGAGCGAACAAGTGGCCTACAATGCTGCCTGTCACCCAGAGGAGCGTACATGGCGATCACCAAGGCCAAACACCGCCGCGTAAGAGAGCCGAAGATCCTGTTGTCTGAGCATCGGCTGACCATTCTGCTTGCCAAGGACAATGGCTCCTATTGCGCGAAGTGCCCGGAGCTGGACCTCGTCACGCAGCTTCCGACGGCTGACGAGGCACTCGAAGACCTCATCGAGGCGATCAAGGACTACGCGAGAGAATATCTCCGAGACCGCAAGCTGTACGCCACGAGCCCGAACCGGTCTCATCACCTCCCCTACGTCGAAGCCGTTGCGGCCTGCAAGACCGACTGGGATCTTCGCACGCTGATCGAGATCAAGCATGGCTTCGTTCACGCATGACGACTTCCGCACGGCCCTGAAACAAGCGGGATTCGAAAAGCTCCGATCCGAGAAACACGAGACCTGGCGGAAAACCCTGCCGAGCGGCTCTATCCTGCGTGTCCGGATCAGCCACCAGCACAAACGCGACATCCCCAAGTGGCTGTTTCACGAAATGCTCAGACAGGCCGGTTTGACCGTAGACGAATTTAAGGCTTTACTGAGAGACTAGGAAAGACGGACGAGCAGAGATCAACACGCTCCCAATGCTTCAGCGGCCGTCTTGGTGGTACGTCGAGCGGAAGCGGAGCGACCGAGAACAAGGTTGGAAGGCGTTTTCAGCAGCCGACTTGCTTCCGCAGTGAGCCCCAGTAGGCCGTCCCCGCGTAGCCGCACCCTCCGGTCAGCACGGTCACCGCCATGATCCGATAGACCTGCCCCTTCGAGATCTTCAGGTTGGCCGACGGGTCCAGCCAGGCTGAGGAGCCGGTCAGGAGCCGGAGCGTCGCCCCGGCGAAGAGGATCGGCCACATGCAGGCCAGCCGCAGCCGCAGTTCCCGTCGGGGAATGGCCATCGTATAGAGCCAGCCCTGGTCGAGGTGCTCCAGCGCGATCCGAACCAGCCGGCTCAGCACCGGACGGATCGCCGGAAGATTCTCCTGGTTCAGCAGGTCCCTCGGCTCGAGCCCCGCCTCCCTGACGAGCGTAGCCGGGACGTAGCATCGGCCACGCCGCAGGTCGCGCGGCAGGTCTTTGAGGATGTTCGTGAGCTGGAGCCCCTTGCCGAACCGGACCCCGATCGCCGCCATCCTGGCTCGGTCCCACCGGGCCAGCGACGGACGGTGGGCGCACATCATCTCGGTCCAGAACTCCCCCACGCAGCCGGCCACGTAATAGGTGTAGCGATCCAGATCGGCCATGGCCGGGAGCGCCGTCAAGTCCTGCACGGAATCGCCTGGAAACGAGGTCAGGTCCATCTCCATCCCGTTCGGCAGCGTCCCCATCAGGGTTCTGATCCGCTCCCGGTCGCCTGGATCGAGCCCCTGGTACAAACGGAAGCAGGCATCGAGCTGCTCCAGGAGGGCGCGCTCGCCCGAGTCGGTCTGGCGTGGCGCGACGGCCGCCTGAATCACCCGGACCTCCTCCGGATCCACCCGGTCGCCGGCAAACAGGCCGCGGAACCGTTTCAGGAACAGGAGCCGGTCGGCTTTGGCGATCAGGTCCGTGTCGGCGATCGTGTCGGCGGCCCTTGCGAACAGGTAGGCCAGCCCGACCTGATCGCGCACCGACCGGGGCAGCACGTGCAGGGTCAGGTAGAAGGACCGCGACACCCGGCGCAGCACGTCGCCCAGCAACATCTGCTTGGCGGAGACGGTCTGGGCGGCGGTTGCCACTAGCGGACTTCCAGGCGCCCTTCCATGCCCTTCTCACGGTGAGTGGAAGCGAAGGGGATGGGTGGCTTCTTGTCGCAGTAGAAGGTATAGGTCCCGGGCTTGGTGGGCGTGAAGCGGACCTTCTCCGTGTTGCCGGCGCCGACGTCCTGGCTTACTTCCAGGCCGGCCTCCGGCTCCTTCAGCAGGAAGTTGTGCGGCACGATGATCGTCACGCTGGTCAGCGTCAGCTCGACCGGCTTCCCGGCCTGGACGATGAGGTGGCTGGGCGTATAGGAATAGCTGTCGAGCGTGATGGTCCCCCGCTGGACCCCGTCCGAGCCGACCGTCAATTCGACCGGCCCCTGCTCGGCGCCGGCGGCGAGGCGACCGAGCCCGGCGAGCAGCACCGCGGCGGTCCAGAAGACGACGGCCAGCCGCCGAGACGGATTGAGCGGCTTCGCGATCACGGCTCGTTTTCTAGCAGATACCCCTGCACAGGTCAACCCGAGCCCGGCCGTCGCCCCGACCTCTTGACGAAACCGCCGGCGAACTTATCTGGATAAGCGACCCCGTACAGGCGCCAGCCTGATTGTTGTATAATACGAGCGTTCGTTGACCGGCGGCCCGGCCATCGGGCCGCCACGAATGACATGAAGAGGGAGGAGTCTCCATGAAGTGGTTGAAGGGCATCGGGTTGCTGTTGATCGCGAACGTGCTGATCTTCGTGACCCTGTCCATCTCGTTCCATGTGATCGTCAATTTCATCCTGCCGGCCTTCGGGATCGACGTTCGTGGGGCCGTCAACCAGGAGGACCTGGTCTGGGCCCTGGTGATCGGGTTCGGGGGCGCGTTCATCAGCCTGGCCTTCTCCAAGCAGATGGCCCGGTCCATGCTGGACTGCTACCGGATCGAGCAGCCCCGCACGCACGCGGAGCAGGTGATCTACGGCACGGTGCAGGAGATCGCCCAGCGGCTCCGGATCCAGATGCCGGAAGTGTGGGTCTACGAAGGCGGGGACCCGAACGCCTTCGCCACCGGCCCGACCAAAAACAACGCGATGGTGGCGGTCTCGACCGGCCTCCTGAACAACCTGCGCGAGCAGGAAGTGAAGGCGGTGCTGGCCCACGAGATGGGACACGTTTTCAACGGCGACATGTTCGCGACGACCGTGCTGGCCGGCCTGATGAACACGTTCGTCTACTTCATCAGCCGCTGGGTGTACCGGAACCTCGCCGAGCGGAACGAGGCCCTGGCCTTCGGCGTGTACATCCTGCTGCAGACGGTCCTGTCGTTCCTGGCCATGATCCCGATCAGCTGGTTCTCGCGGCGGCGGGAGTTCGCGGCCGACGCCTTTTCCGCGAAAGTCTATGGGCGGGACGCCATGATCTCGGCGCTCCAGGCCATCGACCGCTGGATCAACCGGGCGCAGGCCGAGTACACGACCCAGGACGCGCTGGCGACGATGAAGATCTCCGGAAAGTCCACCGGCTTCCTGCACCTCTTCGCCACGCACCCGCCGATCGAGGCGCGGATCGCCGCCCTGCGGAGACTCTGACCGCCATGACGCCGGTGTCGAGGTTCACGAGGGCCGGCGCGGCCGCGCTGGCCCTCGGCCTTCTCTGGGGATGCAACCCCGGCTATTCGCTGGCCGGAGAGCCGCCCGGTCCGGCGGCGGCCGACAAAGGAGGGGCGCGGTTGATGGCTGCACAGACCGGAAGCGTCTACGACTTCGCGTTGAACGACATTGACGGGAAGCCAGTCCCCCTGGGCCAGTTTCGCGGAAAGGTCCTCCTGCTCGTGAACACGGCCAGCTTCTGCGGAAACACGCCGCAGTACGCGGACCTTCAGAGCATGTACGAGCGGTATCGCGAGAGGGGGCTCGAGATCCTGGCTTTCCCCGCCAACAACTTCGGCCGGCAGGAGCCCGGCACCAACGAGGAGATCAAGAGCTTCTGTTACACCAGGTACAGCCTGACCTTTCCCCTCTTCAGCAAGATCAGCGTCGCGGGCGTGGACAAGCATCCCCTCTACCGGTACCTGACCGAGCAGAGTCCGTTTCCCGGCGAAGTGGAATGGAACTTCCAGAAATATCTGGTTGATCGCTCGGGCAGGATCGTGGCCCGCTACGCCCCTCGCACCAAGCCACTCTCGGCGGAGATCGTCCAGGACGTCGAGCGGGAGCTGGGAAAGTAGTAGCGGCGAGGGGCGAGGGGTTCCATCTCTGCTCTACTCTGCTCGGACTTCTCTTCCCCGAGCCTCTTGCCTCGCGCCTCTAGCCTTTCTTGATGAAGCTGATGTGGTCCCGATACTGCTGGACAGCAGCCGCCAGCGACTTGCCGCCCAGGGGAATGTTGGCCTCCAGCGTCGCCTCGACCTCGGGATCGTCGATCACGACCTCGTAGCGATCCTGCACGTTGGTCAGGATCAGTCCCTTGGTCACGTCGCGCGGCAGGAAGATCTCCTTCCAGACTTCCTTTTCGACCAGGCACACGTCCTTGAACCGTTCATAGAGGAGCGCCAGCTTCTCCGGGTCCGTCACCTTCATCCGCCCCAACTCCCGTGCCTGGGCTTTCCTTTCACGTCTTGCGTCTCGCGTCTCACGTCTTTATTCATGGTCATGTCCGCAGGAGCCCTCCCCGGTCGGCATGCTGGAGGGAGCCGGAATGCCGGTGACGTTCAGCGGGGTCGGATCGGGCGACGACGCCCCCACCGCCCCGGACCGGGCCGCAAACGAGGACAGGACCCGTCGGATCGGCGCCCCGCAATCCCGGCACCGGGCCAGGGGCGGCTCTTGCACCCGTTGGAGATATTCCCGCTGGCGGGAGCAGGGCGGCTGGCGGTCGCATCGGTCGGCGACATATTCGTAGATCGGCATCGTGATCGGCTCCCCGCTCGGCTTTCCCAGATTAAATGGACAGGAGGATCGCTGCTCCCGGCGGGCCTACTTGGACACGGCAGCCCCGGACGAGCCGGGCTGGTCGGCGATCGTAAACCGCATGGTCCCGACCTGGTTCACGGCGTGGAAGGGCTGTTGTCCCAGCGGCGTGACGAAGAGCTTGACCAGATAGGCGCCCTTCGGCCAATTCCCGCTGGCCGGCTTCTTCAGCTCCAGGTACCCGTACCGTTCGTGGCCCGGCACCTCCAACGTATCCCGTCCCAGGGGTTGCTCGGAGAGGTTCCCCTTCTCGTCTTCCAGAAACCACTGGGCGCTGAACTGCGCCGGGTCCTCCAGGGGCGCCACTTCGAAGACGATGTACACGGCCGGCGCGTCCGGCGAAAACGTCGTGGTGCCGGGCTCGATCGGCTTGAGCCGCGGGTCCTGGGTGTACCAACCTTTCCGACCGAAGGAGTCCCACTCCACTTCGTAGCCCTTGGCCATCTGGATCCATACGAAGATGGACTGGGGCACGCC
Organism: Nitrospirota bacterium; assembly: GCA_040757595.1. Classification (NCBI taxonomy): domain Bacteria; kingdom Pseudomonadati; phylum Nitrospirota; species Nitrospirota bacterium. The sequence continues at coordinate 157,322 of JBFLWP010000001.1, forward strand.
GCGCTTCTGCAGATCGAAGGAGGGGCTCTTGGTCGGATCGATCTCCGTCGCCTCCTGCTCCTTGGGTACGAGGAGATCCCGGGCCTCACTCGTCCCCGGATGGAGGAGGGCGCCTCCCCACACGAGCAGCCAGGCGCCCAGCAAGCCGAGCCACCCTCGCCAGTTCTCCCTGTCGGTCCGTCGGGCCATTGGCATCCCTTCCCGCTCTGACCCTATCGGAACCTGAACCGTCCCCTCGGAATCTAGCCTACTGCAAAGGAAGCGGAAATGGCAACAGGGCACGGTTCCGTCCGCCGCTCCGAAAACCGGGAGAGAGATCCCATCTGTTATAATGCGCCCGTGACGGAGCAGAGGAACGATCAACCGGACTCAGCCGAGCGCAGCCGCCGCTATGGTATTCGCGAAGGGTGCCTGCAGGCCGTGCAGCAGGGAGGCGGGGAAAACTACCTCTCCGCCTTTGCGCTTCTGCTCCACGCCTCACCGTTTCAGATCGGGCTCCTGTCCGCCCTCCCCCAACTGGTCGGCACCTGGGCACAGCTCCTGTCCGTCAAGGCCCTGCACCGGCTCCAGCACCGAAAGCCCATCATCCTGACCGGCGCCGTCGGTCAAGCCGCCCTCTGGGTCCCGCTCCTAACCTTGCCTCTGTTGTTCCCCGCGCAGGGCCCCTGGCTCCTGATCGGCTGCGCCGCCGCGTACGTCGCCATGGGGCACTTCGCGATCCCCGCCTGGAACAGTCTGATCGCCTCGTTGGTCGAGCCGGGGAACCGGGGGGCTTATTTTGCCCGACGGGCCAGGGTCATGGCCGTGGCCAGCTTCACGGCCCTCTGCTGGGCCGGGCTAGTGCTCCAGTCTGGCAAGACCTGGGAATCGCCCTGGGTGGGGTTCGCGATCCTGTTCCTGGCCGCCGCCGTCATCCGCTCCGCGTCGATTCCCTACCTCGCCGGCATCGCGGAGAGCGCCGTGCCTGTTGCGCACGAGGCCGAATTCCGTCTGCTGGAATTCCTCCGGCACGAGCACAGCGCGAACTTCAAGAACTTCCTGCTGTTTTCCTGCCTCATGCACGTCAGCGTGCTGATCGCCGGCCCGTTTTTCGTGATCTACATGCTGCGGGACCTGCACTTCAGCTACCTGGAGTACACGGGATGGCTGGCGGCGGGGCTGCTGGGGCAGGTCGTCACCCTCAAGCCCTGGGGACGGATCAGCGACCGGTACGGCAACAAAAAGGTCCTGGTGGCAACCGGACTGCTGGTGCCGTTCCTCCCGATGCTCTATCTGGCCGGCACGAGCTTGTCCTTCGTCGCCACGCTCAATTTTTTCGGCGGGGTCATCTGGGCAGGATTGTCTCTGGGCTTGCAGAACTACGTCTTCGACGCGGTCCGGCCGGAGGACCGGGCCAAGGGCGTGGCGGTCTGGAACACGGTCAACGCCCTGGGCTGGTTCGCCGGCGCGATGCTCGGAAGCTGGCTGGCCGGCCTGGTCCCGGCGACGATCGCCCTACCCGGGCTGACGCTCCAGTTCGTATCCAACCTTCCGATCGTCTTCTTCGTCTCGGGGCTCCTGCGGCTGCTCGTGTCCCTCAGCCTGCTCCGGTCGTTCCACGAGCCTCGGCCCGTCGAGCCGATTTCACACCGGGAGCTGGTGGCGGAGCTCCCTCTCATCAAGCCCTTGACCGAGGCCATCGGAGGCCTGGCCGCCAGACAGGAACCGTAAAGGCCGCATCCGCCCTACCGATCAGTTCCTTGTCCCTGAGGACCGGTCCCTTGCTGCCGCTCCTCCTGCTTCACCTTGTCGAAGAAACGGTCGGAGTCGCTCCGGATCTGCTGTTGGGGAGGCGGCTTCTGAGAATCCTGCGCGCACCCGGCCGCGGCCAAGAAGCCCAACATCGAGAGGGCCAGCACGCCGGTCCAAAGCATGGCTTCTCTTGAGATACTCTGGCTCTTCCTTATTCTGTCCATCTTTTGCCTCCGGGATTTACCTGACGCCGTCTCAACTTTTTCTGGAATGGCCGCCCATGCCACAATGGAAATAGTCGTTGACTTCTCCCCCTCACCCCTGTAGCGTGTGCCGGATTCTCAGCCGCGGTCCAGTATTCCCGATCTCTCTTCATCCTTGTGGAGTAAGCGCATGCCCGACCTGTGCAAGCCCGTCGCAGGGTTCGTCTCAGCCGTCATCTTCCTGCTGGCCGCAGCGAACGGCATGGCGGCCGATTCGTCCGGCCCGGAAGAAGTGCTCCGGACGCTGGTGAAGGCGAACGTCGAGAAGGACCTGGCCACCCTGTCCCGGCTGATGGCCCACGACGAGGACAGCATCAGCTACACCATCGAAGGGCGCAAGTACGTGGGCTGGCCCGACTTCGCGCGCGACATGCAGACCGAGTTCGAGTCGGCCACGCGCATCGAGATCCGCGTCACCCAGCTCAAGGTCTGGACCAGGGCCGAGACCGCCTGGTTCGCCATGGAGATGGATTATATCCGATATGTCGGGGACGGCAAGGACCAGGCGCGGATGGTCTTGCCGCTGCGCGAGACGGGCGTGCTCGAACGCCGCGACGGCCGGTGGATTCTGGTCAACTTCCACGAGTCCTTCGGAGGCGAGATCGCGCTCGGACCTGGCGCGAGCCCGGCCTTCCCGCCTCTCCAATAACATGGACGATGGTCACGCGACCGTGAACGCCTCGCTCGCTCAACCGCGCGCCAATTTTTGGTGGATCCCGACGCTGGCGGTCCTCTTTCTGGCTGGGATCGGCGCGTTGCCGGCCGCCTCCGAGCCATCCGCACCGCCCCCCGATTATCCCCAGTCGCTCGAACGGGATCTCAAAGCCACCCGCGAGGCCCTCCAGCAGAATCCGTCGGACCCGCAACTCCTGATCAAACTGGCGGCCATTTACCTGGATCTGGGGGAAGACCTCTACACGGAAAAGGAGCAGAAGCTGGCCGCCTTCGAAGAGGGCGCCAGGCAGGCCAAGCAGGCATTGGAGTTGCACGAAGCCAATGCCGAGGCCCATTACTTCTACGCCGCCAATCTGGGAAGCGCAGCCGAGGTCAAGGGCCTGGCCGCCTCCCTGCTGGCGCTGGATGAGATCAAGAAGCACGCGCGGCGCGCCCTCGAATTGCAAAAGGACCACGTGCCGGCCCTGCACATGGCCGGCATGATGCTCGAAGAGCTGCCACAGTTCATGGGCGGGAACAAAGCCGTCGCGCTGGAGTACCTCAAGCGGGCGGTCGCGCTGGAGCCGAACTACTCGCACGCCCGGCTCGACTTGGCCAAGATGTACCTGCAGCGGCGCGACCCAGAAGCGGCCAGAAAGGAGCTGGTGGCCGTCGTCAACATGGAGCGTCCCAGCGATCCGTACCCCTGGGCCCGCCGGTACCGGCCCGAGGCGGAGCGTCTCCTGAACTCCCTCAATCATCAGCAGCCGACGGAATCGGGCACAAAGTAGGCCCGCGGACTCAGCGAGCATTGCATGCGACTGAAGGAGACACACATGAACGGGTTCGTCACAACTTTCGCCCTGGCCCTCTGGCTGGCCCTGACCGGAACGGCTCAGGCGGACAGCGGGCACCACCACGAGGGGCATCAGCCGGCGCAAGAAGCGCAGACCAAGGTCACCCTCGAAGAGAACCGCCTGACCCTCACGTTCGGGCCTGTGGACCTGCCGACGGGGCACGACGGCGAACTCGCCGCCAGCATTCCCAAACACATCTTCCAACTGCCGGAAGACCGGATGCTGGTTTCGTACAAGTCGGCGATCTTCGCCAAAGACGGCAAGCCGCTTCCCAAGCAGTATCTGCACCACATCCTGCTCATCAACCTGGACCGGCAAGGAGTCTCGTGCAAGGGAGAGCCGCTGTTCTTCGGCGGCGCCGGCATGGAAATGAACGAGAGCCGGTTCCCCGAGGGGTACGGGGTCAGGCTCGGCAAGAGCGAGAAGATCATGGCGATCGTCGCGTTTTACCATGGCGCGCCTCCGACCAAGGACGTGATCGCCACCTTCACGATGGAGTTCGCCCCGAAGGGCACACCGATGCAGGAAATGGACGTGTATCAGGTCGGCGTCAACGTCGTCTGCTACAGCAAGTTCGACCAGCGGCGAAAGGACGAGAGCGACGAAGGCATCGAGATTCAACCGGGTCTGCAGGTGGACCGGGCCCCGCTCAAGTTCCTCATGGACGGTTGCGTGAAATTCGTCTATCCGCACGGGCACGACCAGCTGCTCCTGATCGCCCTGGAAGACAAGACGACCAGGCAGACCCTGCTCAGGACCGTTCCGGACGTCGAACAGGACGGAGCGCTCCGATCGTTCCTCCCGCACCAGATCTACCGGGACTCGAAGGGCTTCGAGGTCAACACCCGCGACGACTACGAAATGGTCATGGTGTATCACCGTCCCCTGCAAAGCACCATCCTGAACCACGGCATGGGCAACTACCTGCTCTACATGACCCCGGGCAGGTGTCCCGACACCACAACCTCCGCCATGAAGCATTAGGCCCTTCGCTTCGCTCGGCCTTGCTTCCTCGCGCCCCCGTCTCTATCATGGGGGCGCGGGTCCTCACGCCCCGCTGCGGAGGTCGCCATGTCCCTGCCCGACCGGCTGTCCCAGGACCTCAAAGAGGCCATGAAGGCCAAGGACCGGCTCCGGATGGACGTCATCCGCATGGTCAAGGCGGCGTTGATGAACAAGGAGCTGGAGCTGAGGAAGCCCCTGGACGACGCCGAGATGGCCCGCGTTCTGGCCTCCCTGGTGAAGCAGCGCAAGGAGGCGGTCGAGCAGTATCAGAAGGGGAAGCGGGAGGATCTGGCCGCCAAGGAGCAGAAGGAGATCGCGATCATCGAGGGCTACCTGCCCAAGGCTCTGTCGCAGGAGGAGCTCCTCGCCGTCATCGAGACCGTGATCCGGGAGACCGGCGCCAGCTCGCCCAAGGACATGGGACCGGTCATGAAAACCGTCATGGCTCGCCTGGCCGGCCAACCGGTGGACGGCAAACAGGTCAGCGAGCTGGTGCGCGCCAAGCTCCGGTGACCGCCCGCGCTTCCTCGTCCGCCCGTCCCGTTCCCTCCCCGCACCGGGCCATCCGGGAGATCGCGTGAAACGAGTCTGCGTCTTTTGCGGGTCCAGTGCCGGACTCCGGCCCGTCTACCAGGAGGCGGCCAAGCAGGTGGGGGCGGCCCTCTGCCGGCAGGGGCTCGGGCTGGTCTACGGGGGCGGGGGCATCGGCCTCATGAGGGTCTTGGCCGATACGGTCCTGGCCGGCGGCGGCGAGGTGATCGGGGTCATTCCCAAGGGGCTCACGGCGAAGGAGGCGGCGCACCCGGGCCTCACCGACCTGCGCCTGGTCGGCTCGATGCACGAGCGGAAGGCCCTGATGGCGGACCTGGCCGACGCCTTCATCGCGCTCCCGGGCGGCTACGGGACGCTGGAAGAGTTCTGCGAGGTGCTGACCTGGGCCCAGCTCGGCATCCACCACAAGCCCTGCGGGCTCCTGAACGTGGAGGGCTATTACGACCCGCTGCTCGCGCTCTTCGATCGGCTGGTGCGCGAGGGATTCCTCAACGCCGTCAACCGGTCGCTCGTGGTGGAAGCCAGGGAGCCGGACGCCCTCCTCGCCGCGCTGGCCCGCTACCGGTCGCCGGTGAAGGATCGGTGGATCGAGCAGGCGGAAGCGTAGCAGGTCACGAGGAGCTGAGCGAGTCGCGCACGAGCCGGACCAGCGCCTCCAGGCTGAACGGCTTTCTCAGAAACGGACTGCCGCCGCGGAGCGCCTCCTCGCTGCTCCTGGCCCGGAGGACCTTATAGCCCGCATCCCGGAGGCAGACTTCGCACACGGCCAGGGTCGCCGGATCATCGTCAACGAGCAGGATCGTCCGGGCTTCTCCCTGATCCTGCCCCTCTTGCGGAATCCCGGAAGACCGGAGCGGCTGGTCGGCGAAGGGCACGTCCTGCTTGTGGACCGGCATGCTCATGGCGAACCTCCCACCAACTGAACCTCAGGCTGTCTGTCTTCCACAGGCCCGACCTCCACCCCTGACCCGTTCCCCTGTTCCCGCCCCGTTCCCGGCTCCTGCCTCGGCACCCTGCCCATGTCGCTGCGCCCCTGAAAGCAGGCCCCTTCCTCGATGGCCAAACAGGGGGTGTGCACCTCCCCGACCAGGACGCCGGGCTTGACCAGACGGATTGTTTCCGTGACCGTGACGGTCAGGTCCATGCCGTCGCTCAGCAACGTCATGCTCTCCTCATCCTTGGCTCTGCCGATCATCACCACCGCTCGCCCTCCCTTCGAGTGCGCTCGCGGTCCCCCCCGGATTGCATCCTCAATCAGAGTGACAGAGCGAGCAAAGCGGAGACCACGACCGGCCACCTTGAAAGAGCAGCACGATTTCAACCGGATAGAGGGATTCTCCTGGCCTCCGGAAGACATGGTTGGAGGCAGTGTCCTACACCCTGTCGTGCCCCAATCATCTAACTCCTTGATAAGCGTGGCTCTCCGCCTGGATGGAATTCCCTACAAGAGCGTGGCTTGGAAGGCACAGGGTGGAGCCGATGGAACTCGAACCCGTCCAGGCCTAAGCGCAAGCGGATTCCGCATGTGCCCCTTGGTGAGCCAGCCCCACAAAATAGCGAGTCACGACAAGGCTCCAGTTCCGCCGCTATTTCCCCCCTGCGCTCCTGCGCGCTTGCCAGGAATCGCTATGTAGCATAACATGGTGCCCGCGACTACACGCTCGGTCACGGTGAGCCTCGGAGTGACAGCATGAAAAACAATGATATCCCCGCGCTCGTCAAGGAGCTCCGCGAGCGGCTCCACCTGACTCAGGAGCAATTCGCCCACAAGGTGGGTGTCACCTACAGCACCGTGAACCACTGGGAGAACGGCAAGCGCGTGCCCTTGCCTTTCCTCGTAAAGCGGCTCTGGGAGTTGAAGGAAGAACTGGACGCAGAGAACAAGAAGCCCAGCAAGAGGCGACGGCCCCATGAGTGAGAAGCAACCTCTGTGGGAAGGCCAGATTCTGACCGGCTCGCTGTTCAACGAGCCGATGCGAGTGGAAACGGTCCGGCCCAACGGACCAGATACCTGGCTTGCCGGCTTGGTCGGCACGCAGTCAGAGCGGTTCCGCAAAGTCACCCTCACGAGTCGCGATCTCGAGGCTCTCACTATCCTGGACGCGCGGCACACCTACGATGGCGACGGGCGCCTTCTTCGGATCGGGCTGCAGGCCTACTCCCTCGGCATCGCCTACGAGTTCGCCCCCTACTTCGGCCTGTCCATTTCCCGCGTGGACCCGCTGCCCCATCAGCTCGAGGCGATCTACGACTACCTTCTCAAGCTGGCGCGGGTTCGGTTCCTCCTGGCGGACGACGCTGGCGCCGGAAAGACAATCATGGCGGGGCTCCTCATCCGCGAGCTGGAACTCCGTGGTCTTGCCGAGCGCATCCTGATCGTCTGCCCCGCCAACCTCTCCTTCCAGTGGCAACGTGAGCTGAAGGAGAAGTTCGACGAGAAGTTCCTCGTCCTGAAGGGCGACGACATCCGCGATCAGTTCGGCGTCAATCAGTGGTTAGAGCAGAAAAGGATCATCACATCGCTCGACCTCGCCAAGCGGCAGGAGATTCTGCCGGGGCTGCGGCAGGTCCAGTGGGACCTCGTCATCGTGGATGAGGCTCACCGCATGTCGGCGGCCGACGAGACCCACAAGAGCATGCGCTACAAGCTGGGCGAGCTGCTGAGGGACACGGCCGACCACATGCTCTTACTGACGGCCACGCCGCACAAGGGCGATCCTCTGAACTTCAGCCTGTTCCTCCAGCTCCTGGACGCGGACGCCTACGCGGACGTCCGGTCCATCAGGGAGGCCATGGACCGCCGGCGCGCGCCCTTCTACCTGCGCCGCACCAAGGAGGCGATGGTCTACTTCCCGGATCGCCGGACCGACGGAACGTGGGCGGCCGAGAAGATCTTCACGAAGCGAATCCCGCACACCGTGGAGTTCCAGATCGACGGAGCGGAGTTCGACCTGTACCGCGAGATCACCCGCTTCGTGAAGCAGCAGAGCACTAAGGCGGCGGCGCAGGGCGATGACCCGAGGGCTCGTGCCGTGGGCTTCTTGATGTCCCTGTACCAGCGGCGGCTGGCTTCAAGCACCTACGCGATGCGCCACTCGCTCGAGAACCGGGCCAAGCGTCTGGAAGACGGCTTGAAGCGCGCCCAGGACCTCGCGCGATCGGCCCCGCTTGACCTTCCCGACCCGGATGAGCTGGAGGAAATGGAGGAGAGCGAACGCGAGCGCCTCGAGGAGAGGCTGGAGGCCATCACGCTCGCGGGCAATGCCCAGCAGATCCACGAGGAGATTCAGGAGCTCAAGGCGCTGGCCGGCCAGGCCCAGACGGTCGAGGACTCCGGCGCGGAAGCTAAGCTCTCAAAGCTGAAGGAACTGCTCCAGCAGGAGGGTTTCTTCGACCACCCGGAGAAGCGGCTGCTCGTCTTCACGGAGTTCAAGGACACGCTCGACTACCTGGTGGAGCGGCTGAAGTCGTGGGGCTTCCGGGTCGGGTGCATCCACGGCGGGATGAAGCCGGGCTCGCGCGACGAGCGCGGGACCCGTCTCCACGCGGAGCAGCAGTTCCGCGAAGGGGACATCCAGGTCCTCGTCGCAACGGAGGCGGCCGGCGAAGGGATCAACCTCCAGGTCTGTAACATCCTCTTCAACTACGACATCCCGTGGAACCCGAACCGCCTCGAGCAACGCATGGGCCGCATCCACCGGTACGGCCAGCGCAAGGACTGCCTGATCTTCAACTTCGTGGCCACGAACACCATCGAGGGTCGGGTGCTTCAGCGGCTGCTGGAGAAACTCCAGGAGATCCGCGACGCCCTCGACGACGACGCGGTCTTCAACGTGGTCGGCGAGGTTCTCCCGGCGGCACACGTGGAGCGGGTGCTGCGCGACTACTATGCCGGGCGCCTCGGCGACGCCGACCTCGAGGAACGGCTCTTGCGGAACGTGGACGAGCGCCAGTTCCGCGCGATCTGCCAGAACGCCCTTGAGGGGCTGGCCTCGAAGAAACTCAACCTGGAGATGCTCATTGAGCGCCGGGCGCGGGCCCAGGAGCGGCGCGTTGTGCCCGAGACCATCGCGCGATTCATCCGGGAGGCTGCCGAGTTCGTCCCGCTTGCCCTCAAGACCTTTCCGCGGCTTCCGCACACGTTCGAGCCCGGAAGGACTCCGCCGGCGCTGCGCCGCTACGAGAGCGACCCGAGTTGGAAGTTACCGGAGCTGGCGGCCAAGTACCCCCGCTGTTCGACGGACCGGGAGACGGCCGAGACGAACAACCTGGAGTGGGTCACGCCCGGCCATCCTCTCTTCGAGGCGATCCGGCGGCACACCTACGCGCAGGCGCTCGACGTCTTCGGCAAGGGGGCGACCTTCTACTCCCTCCAGCATGATGCGCCCGCGCGAATCGACTTCTACCGGGCCCGTGTTGTGGACGGCCTGGGCCAGGTGATCCACGAGCGACTCTTCGCCGTCGAGGTCTCGGACGACGGGAAGCCGACCCTCCGCGAGCCGAACCTCCTTGGGAATTTCACACCGGCGGACGCGCTGGACACGCGCCCCGCGGTCGCCACGGTTCCCGAGGCGACGGCCTGGCTCAACGAGCAGGCGCTTACCCCGTTTCTAGAAGAGACCCGTAAGGACCGCCTGGCCGAGGTCGAGCGGATCGCCCAGCACGTAGAACTGTCGCTCACCGAACTCCTCCAGCGGGCGGACGATGAGATTGGGAAGGCGCAGGAAGCCGTCAATCGTGGCGAGCAGGGCGCGGAAGGCCGGCTCGCCCAGGCTGAGGCCCGGCATGCCGAGTTGCTCCAGCGCCGGGAACGGCGGCGGAGGGAACTCGATCAGCAGCGCGCGCTGTCCCTTCAGGCTGTGGAACGGATGGCGAGCGTCCTGGTTCTGCCCCATCCCGAACGCGAGACGCCCGAAGTCCGGCGGTTGCAGCCCAACCCGGAGACCGAGGCCGCAGCCATGCGGGTCGTCATGGAGTACGAGCGCTCCCAAGGTCGGCAGGTCTACGACGTCCACGAGAAGAACCTCGGGTACGACGTCACCAGCCTGGACATCAACTCGGGTCAGCTCCGCCTCATCGAGGTGAAGGGCCTGGCCGATGCGACGGGCACCATCCTCCTCACCCCGAACGAACGTCGCGTGGCCGAGGACCGGCGCGACTGCTACTGGCTCTATGTCGTCACCAACTGCGGCACCAAGCCCCAGCTTCAGGAACCGATCAAGGACCCCGCCCGCTTCGAGTGGCACGAGGTCACGAAGGTGGCCCACTACTACCTGTCGGTGGATGCGATGACCAGGCCGATGCAGGTACGCGAAGAATCCCCGCCGTACGGGGATCGGGAGGATGGCAAATGAGCGAGCGAACGCGCCTCCTCAAGTCCATCGCGGAGACCATCACGGACTACCGAGCTGGTGAGATTGACGCGCCGACGCCGGAGCACGTGGAGAAGTGGATTGAACAGTTCGACGAACAAGTCCAAGAGCCGATGCTGGCCGAACTGGACCACGTCTTGGAGCGCACCTACATCCCCAAGGCTACGGTGGAAAAGTTCCTGTCACACCTGGTGAAGAACAAGGACCTGGCTGGCGGCGATCCTTGTTCCTTTTGGAAGAACGTGGAGTTCCTCGACATCCAGGGAGGCGGCAACAGCCAGCGCGAGATGCTGGAGATGTTCAGCTCGATCCTCCAAGACAAATGCGGCCTGAGGATCGACGACTGCGGTGAGGACCCTGACGCCTACCTATACCTCGACGATGGAATCTTCACGGGCAACCGCGTCAGAAACGACCTCATCCCTTGGATTCAATCGGATGCGCCTGGGGAGGCCACCGTTCACGTCGTGACCATCGCTCAGCACTGCGGCGGCCAGTACTACGCAAGAACCGGGATTGAGAAGGCCGCCGAGGAAGCAAGGAAGAAGGTCGACGTCCATTGGTGGCGATGCGTCGAGATCGAAGATCGCAAGGCCTACGTCAATTCCTCTGACGTCCTCCGCCCCACGGCGGTGCCGGACCACGACCTAACCCGGGAGTACGTGGCCAGATTGAACTACGCCCCGGTCCTCAGGAAGCCAGGGAATGTCGGCAACAACAAGTTCTTCTCGTCGGAGGGAGGTCGCCACCTGCTCGAACAGGAGTTCCTGAAGGCAGGCACGACAATCCGATCCATGTGTCCCTACTTGAAGGTGTACCAGAGACCGCTTGGGAACATGGTGTTGGAAACGCTGGGCTTCGGGTCGCTACTGGTGACCTTCCGCAACTGCCCGAACAACTGCCCGCTGGCGTTCTGGGCCGGGGACCCCTGGTATCCGTTGTTCCCCAGGAAGACGAACTGATGAGCCGAGCCGCTGAACTACGAACGTATGACCGAAAAGACGCGGTGGTCTTTCGGAAGACCAACGAGCGGTTCGGTGGTCTCTCGAACATGGCGTCCGGCTTTCCGCTTGAGGTGAACGGAGTTCGGATTCTGACGTCCGAGGCGCTGTACCAGGCATGCCGGTTTCCACACAAGCCCGAGGTCCAGCGGCTGATCATTCAGCAGACGAGTCCCATGACCGCCAAGATGAGGAGCAAGCCCCACCGCAAGGACACGAGGTCTGACTGGGAGAAGGTCCGCGTGAACATCATGCGGTGGTGCCTTCGGGCCAAGCTCGCCCAGAACTGGCAGAAGTTCGGCGAGCTGCTCCTGGCTACGGGCGACCGACAGATTGTCGAAGAGTCTCGGAAGGACGATTTCTGGGGCGCGAAGGGAACCGACGAGGCGACTCTTGTCGGGATAAACGTCCTTGGCCGGCTCCTAATGGAGCTGCGGGAGGAACTACGGAGCCCGGATCGTGAGCGGCTGCGGCGCGTCGAACCACTCGCCATTCCGCAGTTCCTTCTCTTCGGAAAGCCAATCGGTGTCGTGGAGGTGTGTGCGCGCGAACGTGCCGGCGCGGAACTGTTCGGCGAGCCGGTGCCTGTTGGTGGTGGAGACAAGGCAACGACTCCGCTCACGAGCGGCTATCACAAGCAAAAGCCTGAAGCCGCACTGAACGAAGAGGGAGCGGCGTCAGGGATCAGCGAGGAAATCAGGAGCAATGGAGTGATCCCGAAAGAATGCAAACGCCTGGCAGAGGTGGACTTCCCGATTGCCGCGGTGTCGAAGCACTCGGCTCGCGAGAAGTCGATCCGGCACGGGCACCCGAGCACATTGCACCTGTGGTGGGCGCGGCGGCCGCTGGCCGCCTGCCGAGGAATGCTGCTCGGGCTTCTTTGGCCGGACCCTTGCGATCGGCGTTGCCCAGAGGGCTTCAAGCTGAAGGCCCGGGAACTGCTGCCCAGCGTTCAGGGCAGGGTCGGCCCCACGGATGAGGATCTGCGCAAGGCGCTGCTGAAGTTCATCGCTGACTTCGCCAACTGGGACCTCTCGGCAAACCGGAACTACCTCGACATCAGCCGACGGCTCGTAAAGGCCGCTCATGGCGACGAGCCGCCGCTCATCGTGGACCCGTTTGCGGGCGGTGGGTCTATCCCGCTCGAGGCACTGCGGTTGGGCTGCGAAGCCTTCGGCAGCGATCTCAATCCCGTCGCATGCCTGATCCTCAAGGTGATGCTGGAGGACATTCCGCGGCACGGGCTAGAACTCGCGCAGGAGCTGCGCCGCGTGGGCGCCGAGATCAAACGCGAGGCAGAGAAAGAGCTGGCCGACCTCTACCCCATGGACCCCGACGGTGCTGGGCCGATCACCTATCTCTGGGCGCGGACGGTGCGCTGCGAGTCGCCGAATTGCGGCGCGGAGATCCCGCTCATGCGCTCGTTTTGGCTTGCGAAGAAGGCGAACCGCAAGCGTGCCCTGCGGTACAGGATTCACCACAGAGGCACAGAGAAGAAACACGAGGAGTCTCGGTGCCCTCTGTGTCTCCGTGGTGAGTATCCTCACGTGGCGTTCGAGGTCTTCGAGCCGAAGGCGGAGAGCGAGGTGCCCGCCGGCACCGTCACGCGCGCGAAAGCGAAGTGCCTGTGCTGTGGAGCGGTGCTGCCGCCGGAGCGAGTGCGCGCGCAGCTCGCCGCGCAGCGCGGCGGGGCGGACGTCACCTTCGATGAGCAGGGCCGGCGCACCGGCGGGGCGCGGCTGCTTGCCGTGGTGACGCTCAAGCCCGGCGAGACGGGCCGGCATTATCGGCTTCCGACCGAGCGCGATTACGAGGCGGTGCGCAAGGCGCAGGCGCGCGTGGCGAAGCTGCTCGCCGACTGGGAGCGCGGAGGCAAGCAGGGTCTCTGCCCGGTGCCGGATGAGCCGCTGCCGCCAATCGGCACGCTGGGCTTCAGAGTCCAGCGCTACGGCATGCTCCAGTGGGGCGACCTGTTCACGGCGCGGCAGAAGGTGGCGCTCGTGACGTTGGTGGGACAGGCTTCCAGACTGTCAGAAAAAACCGACAATGCGGTGCGGGAAGCAATGGCTCTCGTCGTCAATCGGTGCGCGGACAGGCTCAGCACGGTCTGCCGTTGGGACAATCCGTGGGAGAAAGTTGCTAACACGTTTTCTCGCCAAGCATTACCCTTCGTCTGGGACTTCTGCGAAGGCCATCCATACGCCGGCGAAGGGACCGGGTTGGAAGGCGCGCTCGACTGGGTGGCGAAGGTTGCCGAAGCCTGGCCTCGCTCGAATAGCGGTCAGTTGCAACCCGCCGATGCCACCGAGCATCCACTCCCCGACGAGACCGCCCACGTCTGGTTCACCGACCCGCCGTACTATGACGCGGTGCCCTACGCGGATCTCTCGGACTTCTTCCTGGTGTGGCTGAAGCGCGCGCTGCCGGGCCATCAACTGCTGCGCGATCCGTTCGATCCCAAGAATTCACTCACGCCGAAAAGCCGCGAAGCCGTCCAGAACGAGCGCTCGGAAACCAAGGATGGCCGTCCCAAGGACAAGACCTTCTACGAGGAAGCGATGGCGAAAGCCTTCGCCGAGGGCCGGCGCGTGCTGCGCGAGGAAGGCGTGGGTGCTGTCGTCTTCGCCCACAAGACCACGGAGGGCTGGGAGGCACTGCTCTCCGGCATGATCCGCGGTGGCTGGACCATTACTGGCTCGTGGCCCATCGCCACGGAAATGGGATCGCGCCTCCGTGCCCAGGACTCCGCCGCTCTCGCCACCAGCGTCCATCTTATCTGCCGTCCCCGTCCCGACGATGCCCCCATCGGCGACTGGGCCAGCGTGCTGCGAGAACTGCCCGCGCGCGTGGCCGACTGGATGGAGCAGCTGCAGCACGAGGGCGTGCGCGGCGCGGACCTCGTCTTTGCCTGCATCGGACCTGCCCTGGAGATCTTCAGCCGGTACAGCCGGGTCGAGACTGCCGATGGCCGAGAGGTCAAGCTGGCCGAGTACCTGGAGAAGGTGTGGGAGGTCGTCGGGCGTTCCGCCTTGGAGCAAGTACTCGGCACAGCCGAGGCCAAGGCTCGGAACGGCGCCGCAGGGGCCGTCGAGGAAGACGCGCGCTTGACGGCGTTGTTCCTCTGGACGCTTCAAAGCACGAACGGTGGAGAACCCTCACCCCAACCCTCACCCCATCCCTCTCCCAGGGGGAGAGGGGACGAAGAGGAGGAGGTTTCTGCCGCCGATGACGATGAGGACGAAGAGGAAACGGCGTCGGCCAAGGCGAAGGGCTATACCCTCGTGTTTGACGTGGTACGCCGATTCGCCCAGCCCTTGGGCATCAACCTCCCCAAGTGGGAAGGCCGGATCATCGAGACGAAAAAGGGGGTGGTCCGCCTTTTCCCAGTCGCGGAGCGTACCCGAATCCTCTTCGGAAAGGATGGCGCCGAGGTCGTCGCCCAGCGGCTGGAGAAGGCTCCTGCCGCGGACATCCACCAGCTGATGCTCTTCACGGAGAACGACGAAGAAGCAGGGGTGAAAGGCAAGGGGCGTGGTCGCGGGCGTAGGAAGGCCGGCGCGGACGTACCTGACGAGGCCTTGGAGACCAGCCGCGAAGCGACGACGCTCGACCGCGTCCACATGGCGATGCTTCTTCAGGCCGGCGGTCGAGCGAACGCCCTGCGAGCTCTCCTGAAGGCAGAACAGGAGCGCGGGCCAGAATTCCTCCGGCTCGCCAACGCGCTCTCCGCCCTGTACCCGAAAGGCAGCGAGGAGAAACGCCTGCTCGATGCGATGCTCCTGGCAGTCCCGAGATGAGGATACACCACAGAGACACAGAGGACACAGAGATGGAACTGAACAAGAGAACAGAGCAAATCATAGGAGCGGCCATTGAAGTTCACAAGTCGCTGGGTCCTGGCCTGTTGGAATCCGCCTACGAGGAATGTTTGTGTTACGAGATGACTCTTCGCAAGGTTCGTTACGAGCGACAAAGGCCCCTCGCGGTCGAATATAAGGGAATCAAGCTTGACTGCGGCTATCGTCTCGACTTGTTGGTCGAGAACGCGGTGGTGGTCGAAATTAAGGCTATCGAATCCATTGAACCGATTCACGAAGCCCAGTTGCTCACATATCTGAAGCTCGGCGGTTGGAAGCTTGGGTTGCTCATCAACTTCAACGTGCCCGTTCTGAAGGATGGCATCCGCAGGAGAATTCTATGATTTCTTCTCCGTGTTCTCAGTGTCTCTGTGGTGAACTGGAGGTGTTCTGATGGAACCTTGGTACAGGGTGGCCACGCCGCGAAGGGAGGTCCGGGAGGGACGGTCCTTCAACCCGGACGAGTTCGCCATCGCCCTCGAACAGGTCGTGGCGAAGACAGCGCCCGAGGACTACCGGGACCCGAAGCAGTTCTTCTCGCGCACGTGCTTTACCAGGGCCCTGCGCGAGCACGCCGGCATGGTGCTCCGAAGGCTCTCGGGCAAGACGGACAACACCGCGCCCGTTCTGACCCTGATCACCCAGTTCGGCGGCGGCAAAACGCATACCCTGACGGCCCTCTACCACCTCGGCACGAGCGGCGAGAAGGCGGCCGGCTACTCGGGGGTCTCCGACCTCTTGCGCGACGCCGGTCTCTCGTCGGTTCCCAGGGCGCGGGTGGGCATGTTCGTGGGGAATGCCTGGGACCCGCAGGACGGTCGGGAGACCCCTTGGATCGACATCGCCCGCCAGCTCGCGGGCGACAAGGGCGTCGAGGTGCTGGGGACCGCCGCGAAGACGACACCTCCGGGGACGGAGTCCATCGCGCGCGTCTTCAAGGCGGCGGATGCTCCCGTCCTCCTCCTCTTCGACGAAGTCCTCAACTTCCTCAACCGGCATCGCGGCATGGCCGAGTCGTTCCACGCCTTCATCCAGAACCTGACGGTCGCCACGACGGGGACGACGCACGGCGCGGCCGTGATCAGCCTCCCGCGCAGCCAGGTCGAGATGACCGACTGGGACCTGCAGTGGCAGGACAAGATCACCAAGGTCGTCCGCCGCGTCGCCAAGGATCTCATCGCCAACGACGAGACGGAGATCAGCGAGGTCGTCCGGCGGCGGCTCTTCGAGGACCTGGGAACCGAGCGCGTCAGGAAGAACGTGGCCAAAGCCTTCGCCGACTGGTGCTTCGAACGGCGAGCGCAGCTTCCGCCGGAGTGGACGGCCGTGGACACCGCGGCGACGGAGGCCAAGGCGAGGGAGTTCCTCCTGCGGCGCTTCGAGGCCTGCTACCCCTTCCATCCGGCCACGCTCTCGGTGTTCCAGCGCAAATGGCAGGCGCTTCCCCAATACCAGCAGACGCGCGGGACCCTGGCGATGCTGGCTCAGTGGATCGCCATCGCCTCCCAGGAGAGCTTCCGCAAGGCCCGCACGGAGCCCCTCATCACGCTCGGGTCGGCTCCGCTCTTCGATCCGGGCTTCCGCAGTGTCATCCTCGGCCAGCTCGGGGAATCCCGGCTGCTTGCGGCCATCGACGCGGACATCGCCGGCGAGCAGTCCCACGCGAAGGCGCTGGACGCCGACACGAAGGGCCCCCTCCGCGACATCCACCGCCGCGTCGGAACGGCGATCCTCTTCGAGTCGTCGGGCGGCCAGACGGACAAGGTCGCACACCTGCCGGAACTGCGCTTCGCCCTCGGCGAGCCGGAGGTGGACACGACCTCGGTGGACAACGCCGCCTTCGCGCTCGAGGACAAGTCCTACTTCATCCGCAAGGTGGGGTCGGACGGGTTCAAGATCGGCCACCAGCCCACGATGAAGAAGGTGGTCAGCGACCGGCGGGCTTCTCTGGACGAGGAGACCGAGATCAAGCCGGCCATTCGCAAGCTCGTCGAGGACGAGTTCCGCCGGGGCGCCAGCATTCCCGTTGTGCCGTTCCCCCGCGACGGCGCGGAGGTGACGGACACGCCGAGGTTGACGCTCGTGATGACCGAGCCGGAGGCCGAGTGGACGGGCGCCGGTTCGCTGAGGAGCCAGATCGCGGAATGGACCAAGCAGCGCGGCAAGTCCCCGCGCCTTTACCCGGGATCGCTCGTGTGGTGCATCAAGAAGCCGGGCCGGGACCTGCGCGAGAAGGTGGAGCTGTGGCTCGCTTGGAAGCGGGTCGCCCGAGAAGTGGCCGACGGCACGCTGGGAGGTGATTTCGACCGGACGGATCGCGCCGATCTCCAGTCGAAGGTTGCGGCCGCAGAGGATGCCGCCAAGGACGAGGTCTGGGGTGGCTATCGGTTTGCCGTAATCGCCGACCACCAGGAGGCGGACGGGCTCAAGACCATCGACCTCGGCGCCGGCCACTCCAGCAGCGGCGAGACCCTGTGCGGCAGAGTCATCGCCGCACTCAAGTCGGCAGCCTTGCTCAACGAGTCCGTCGGCGCGGGCTACATCGACAGGAACTGGCCGCCTGCGCTGAAGGAGTCCGCCGCGTGGCCGCTCGCCAGCCTGCGGCAGAGTTTCCTGAACGGCTCGCTCACGAGGCTTCTCGATCCCGACACGACCCTGCGGGGCAAGATCGTCGAGTTCGTCGGGAGGGGCGATTTCGGCCTCGCCTCCGGCGAGAAGCCGGACGGAACCTACGAGCGGGTCTGGTTCCAGGAACCGGTCACCGCGGATGAGGTGGCCTTCGAGTCTGGGGTCTTCCTGCTGACGAAGGCCAAGGCGCAGACGCTCAAGGCCGGTGTTCCAGCGCCCACGCCGGGGCCGGAACCGCAATCAGCTTTCCCCGTGCCGGAATCCGGTTCCGAACCCCAGCCTTCCCCTGCTCCACTGCCGGGCGTCCAGACGAAGACCATCCGCCTCGTCGGCGCTGTGCCGCCCGAGCTGTGGAATCGCCTAGGGACGAAGGTCCTCCCCAAGCTCCGGTCAGGCTCCGACCTCAAGGTCGGCGTCGACTTCTCCGTGACCGTTAGGACAGACGTTGCCCTGAGTCTGACCTCAGACCTCCGCCAGATTCTGGATGACCTGGGTCTCGCGGACAAGGTGCGGATCGACGAGAGTTAAGCGAGGACTCGGAGAAGGTGCGGCAACCTTTTCCTTTGCCCAAGCTGTAGGGAGAGCAAGTCGCCATGTCTGTTGCAGACGAGAAGATGCCCCGGGAGGTTACCTCCTTGGTGGAGCGGACTGCGACCTCAAGCGTCTTCTGAATGAAATGCGCGACGCGCTCCTATCGGGCGCTGCCGTACCCGGGCAAGCACTTCCTTTCGAAATCGAACGACGAGCGACGAATATCAAGCGGCGGGGTTTGGTGGAGGGCAGGGGATTTGAACCGCCCTCCGTCGCCGGTTCGGCCCTGAAGCCCTGCCTCACCGGCTCCTACATAAGGGGCCAGCCCCCTTGTACGATCCCCGCGAAGGGGGCTCACCCCCTTCGGAACCCCCCGTCGCGGGTTCGACTGGAGATCGCTATGGGAAAATGGTGGAGGGCACGGGAGTCGAACCCGCGACCCCGACGTTGCGAACGTCGTGCTCTCCCAACTGAGCTAGCCCCCCACCTGACTAAGAGAAGAGCCTATGGCCGATGGCTTATGGCAATGGCGAAAAACCAACTGCCGAAAAAGAGCTTGCGCAGGCGCCTCACGGTTCGCCGCGGGAATCGCTCCGGCTGGATTGCCGGAGCCTCAAGGCCGCGGAGGAGACGGGGAGGAGGATCGGCGCCCGCGCAAGCTCAAAGCCGGCCGCATTATACACGACTCGCGCGCAGGACTCCACCGGAAGTTAGTTCATCGCGTCAGCCAGCCCCCACTGGGCCAGCGCCCGCTCGTCGAGAATGCGAAGGAAGCGCGGCCGCAGCACCAGGTCGAACACGTCTTCCTTGCCGGGACAGAGCTTGAGGATTTCCCCACGGGCATGCTCGATGACGGAGAGCGCCTCTTCGTGGCTCAGCGAGGCGTGCCCGAGCCAGTAGGCGGTCACGTCCGCGACTCGCCGCAGCCGCGCCATGCGCAGATGTTCTTCCAAGACTTCCAGTTGGTCCGGCATGGAATCACATCGGATAGATCAAATGTCCCTTGCTCGAAGCCGACGCGCCGAAGACGCGCACCCGCCGCCCCTCCACCTGCAGGCGGCCCTCGGCGAAGAGCTGAATCGCCTTCGGATAGATCCGATGCTCCTGCTCCAGGATGCGCGCGGCCAGGGTCTCGGCCGTGTCCCCCTCCACCACCGGCACCGCCGCCTGGATGATGATGGGGCCCTCGTCCACCCCCTCCGTCACGAAATGGACGGTACAGCCGGCCAGCTTCACTCCCCAATCCAGCGCCTTCTTCTGCACCTCCAGGCCGGGAAACGCCGGCAGCAGCGACGGGTGGATGTTCATGATCCGGTTCTCGTAAGCCTCGATCAAGACGGACGTGACGATCTTCATGTAACCGGCCAGGATCACCAGCTCGACCTCGTATTTTTTCAGCGCCTCCAGGATGGCCCGGTCGTAGGCCTCGCGGCTGTCCGGCCGGCCGCTGTAGGGCTTGGGGTCGAGAAACATCGCCTCCAGCCCGTGCCGGCGCGCCCGCTCCAGCGCCGCGGCGTCCTGCTTGTTGCTGAGCACCAGAACGATCCGTGCGTCGAGGCTCCCGGCCTCGATCGCCTCGATGATGGCCTGCAGGTTGGACCCCCGGCCAGAGGCCAGCACGGCCAGGCGCAGCTTAGACATAGGCCACCCGCTTCTCTCCGCCGGCCCCGGCGGTGATCTCGCCGATCCGGAACCCGCGGTCGCCCAGCGCGGCGGCCCGCGCGAGCAGGGCCTCGGCCTGTTCCGGCGCCACGATCAGCACGAGCCCGATGCCCATGTTGAAGACCCGGTACAGCTCCTCGTCCTCGACGCGGCCGAGCTTCTTGAGCAGGGCGAAGATCGGCGGGACCGGCCAACTCCCCCGGCGCAGCGTCGCCACGCAGCCGGCCGGCAGGACCCGCGGAACGTTCTCGGTCAGGCCGCCTCCGGTGATGTGGGCGATCCCCTTGATCCGGAACTCCGCCGCCAACGCCAGGATCTGTTTCGCATAGATGCGGGTCGGCGTCAGCAGCACCTCGCCCAGGGGCCGGTCCAACTCGGACGGCCTGCTCTGGACCGTGAGCCCTCCGTCCTCCAGCAGGACGCGGCGCGCCAGCGAGTAGCCGTTGCTGTGCAGGCCGGTCGAGGCCAGGCCGACCACCGCGTCACCCGGCTTGATGTCCCGCCCGTCCACGATCCTCGGCCGGTCCACGACCCCCACGGCAAAGCCGGCCAGGTCGTACTCCCCTTCCGCGTAGAACGACGGCATCTCGGCCGTCTCGCCCCCGATCAGGGCGCAGCCGGCCTGCCGGCAGCCTTCCGTGATCCCCCGGACGATGGCTTCGGCCCTGCCCACGGCCAGCTTGCCGGTCGCCAGATAATCGAGGAAGAACAGGGGCTCGGCCCCGCAGACCGCCACGTCGTTCACGCACATGGCCACCAGATCGATCCCGATCGTGTCGTGCCGGTCCATCAAGAAAGCGATCTTCAACTTGGTCCCGACCCCGTCGGTTCCGGAGACGAGCACCGGCTCCTTGTACCGGTCGGCCTGGAAGCGGAAGAGACCGCCGAAGCCGCCCAGGTCGGTCAGCACCTCGGGGCGGAAGGTCGAACGGACGAGGGGCGTGATCCGGCGGACGAATTCGTTGCCCGCGTCAATGTCCACCCCTGCCTGTCTGTAGGTCGTCATCTTGCTGAGTTTTGAGTTATGAAATTATGAGTGTTGAGTTGAAAGAACCGAAGGCTCAACACCAAAGACTCTCGACTCCCAGTCGGAGGAGTCGGATCATACCGGAGGCGTGCGGATCGGTCAACGAGTCAGTTCCACCAACGTTTCCAGATGGGCCGTCTGGGGGACCAGGTCGAACGCTTGGAGGCGGGCGATCCGGTAGCCGGAACCGCAGAGCTTGCCGAGGTCGCGGGCGAGGGTGGCGGGATCGCAGGAGAGGTACAGAAGCCGTTCGGCCGCGATCCGCGTCAACCCCTGGAGGCAGTCCGGACTCAGACCGGTTCGCGGCGGGTCCACGAGGATCACGTCGTAGTCCCCTGGCTGCACGGTCTCCAACATCGCCTCGGCGCGAAGCGGCCGGAAGCGGGTCCGGCCGACGTGGTTGGCCTTGGCCGCATGCCGCGCGTCGGCCAGGGCAAAGGGATTGGCCTCCACGAGCGTGACCAGCGCGCCACGGCGCGCAATGGGCAACCCCAGCGTCCCGATGCCGGCATAGAGATCCAGAACCCGAAGGCCCGCCTCCGGTTCGATCCAATCCCCCGCCGTGCGCGACAGGGTCTCGTTCAAGGGCCAATTCGCTTGCGCGAACGACCGGTCGCTAATCCGGAAGATCAGCCCGTCCAGCCGATCGGCGAGCCAATCCTGCCCGTCCGTCCACCGCCTCCGGTCCCGGGCCAACACCACCTGCCCGACCACGTCGGGCAAGTCGCGGAACAGCCCGAAGAGCCGCTGCGCCTGATCCCGGCCGGCCGGGCCGGCCCGATGGATCAAGAGAACGGAGCCGAAGGCCACGGACCGCCTGATCTCCAACGACTCGATCCGCATGGGGAGCCGGCCCTGTCCGCCGAGCCGCTCCTCGACGGCCGCCGCCGTCTTGCGCACGGCCTCCGGCGCCAGCAGACAGCCGGATGCCGCGACCGGCTCGTTCGTCCCCTCCTTGTGAAACCCGAGTGCAAACCGCTGGTTTGGGCGGAAGACGACGAACCGGACCGTGCCGCGATAGCCGTACGGATCGGGCGAAGGCACGACCGGAGGGATCTCCCCGACCTCCAGCTTGCCCACGCGCGACAGGGTCTCCCGCAGGATGGCGGCCTTCTGGGCAAGTTGCGCCCCGTAGCCCAGGTGCTGCAACTGGCAGCCGCCGCAGGTCTCGTACACCGGGCAGGGAGGGCTCACCCGATCCGGCGAGGCTTCCAGCACCTCCCGGACCGCGGCCTCCTGGAACCCCTTGTGCCGGGCCCCGCCGACGACCGACACCCGCTCGCCGGGAATCGCGCCGCGGACGAACACCACCTGCCCGTCCACGTGGGCCAGCCCCCGCCCGCCCTGCACGAGCTTCTCAACGGTGACGATCTGTGATTGACCAGGCATAGGCAGCTACCGACTCAACACCGCCTAACGGACCGTTAGCAGAGTCGCACGGAGACCGTATTCCCGGTTCCCCGTGGGATAAGTGATGAGAAGAGAAGAAAATTGGAGACGATTTCCCGCAGCCTGTCAGCTTTCGGGGCGGAGTTCCACCCCCAGCAGCTTGATCTTCCGGTGCAGGTGGCTCCGCTCGATCTTGAGGTCCTCGGCCGTCTTGGAGACGTTCCAGTTGTGCTCGCGGAGCTTGCGGGCGATGTACTCGCGCTCGAAGGCGTTGCGGGCGTCGCGGAGGGAGCCGTAGGTCTTGGCGGCCACCGCGATCGAGGAGGCCTGCGCCGGGGCCTGGGCGCCCGGCTTGGACTCCAGGAACACCGAGACGTGCGAGGCGTCGATCACCGGGCCGGTCACCATGATCAGCAGCCGCTCGACCAGGTTGCGCAATTCGCGGATGTTGCCCGGCCAGTCGTACTGCTGCAGCACGTCCAGCGCGCCCTGCTCGATGTCCTTCACCTTCAGCCCCTGCTCCTCCGCGGCCACGCGGAGGAAGTGCTTCACGAGCAGCGGAATGTCCTCCTTGCGCTCCCGCAGGGGCGGCACCTCGATCGGCAGCACGTTCAGCCGGTAATAGAGGTCCTCGCGGAAGGTCCCCTTCTCGATCTCCTTGGGGAGATCCTTGTTCGAAGCCGCGATCACCCGCACGTCCACCTTGATCAGCTTGCTGCCGCCGACGCGGGTGAACTGCTGTTCCTGCAGCACCCGCAGCACCTTGGCCTGCGTGCTCAGGCTCATGTCGCCGATCTCGTCCAGGAACAGCGTGCCGCCGTCGGCCAGCTCGAACTGCCCGCGCTTCTGGGTCGTCGCGCCCGTGAACGCCCCCCGTTCGTGGCCGAGCAGCTCGCTCTCGATCAGGGTCTCCGGGATGGCCGCGCAGTTGACCGCGACGAACGGCTTGCCGGCGCGGGGGCTTTGCAGGTGGATGGCCCGGGCCACCAGCTCCTTGCCGGTCCCGTTCTCGCCGGAGATCAGCACGCGCCCGTTCGTGGGGCCCGCCGTGGCGATGAGCTGCCGCATCCGCTGCATGACCGGCGAGGTGCCGACCAGCTCGTAGCGCCGCTCCACCTTGGTCCGCAGCTTGAGGTTCTCCTCCTCCAGCCGGCGCTGGTCCAGCGCGTGCCGGACCCGCAGGGTCACGTTCTCCAGCGAGAGCGGCTTCTCGATGAAGTCGTAGGCCCCCAGCTTGATCGCCTTGACGGCGGTCTCGATGGACCCGTGCCCCGACATCATCATGACCTGCAGCCTGGGAGACTGCTCCTTGGCCCGCTTGAGGACCTCCAGCCCGTCCATCTCGGGCATCCAGATGTCCAGCAGGACGAGGTCCGGCGGCTCGGTCGCGACGAGCTTGAGGGCATCGGCCCCGCTCTTCGCCGTCGTCACCTGGTAGCCCTCGTCTTCCAGGATCTTGCTCAGGGAATTCAGGATCCCCGGCTCATCGTCCACGATCAGAATCGACTCCGCCATCAACCCCTCGTGATGTGTGACGCGTGATGCGTGACAGGTCTACCCTCGGAACCACAGCGTTTTCCCATGTATACCGATCACTCGCCACCCTTCACCTGTCACGATTTCTTCAGACAGGCAGCTCGAACGTGAAGACCGCTCCCTTGGGCACGTTGTTGGCGGCCCGGATCTGGCCGTCGTGGTCGGTGACGATGCGTTGCACGATCGCCAGACCCAGCCCGGTGCCGGTCCGCTTCCGTGAAAAATACGGCACGAACAGCTTGTCCTGGTCGTCTTGGTTGATCCCCATCCCTTCGTCCGCCACGCTGACGACCGCCCGGCGCCGCTTCGTGTCGAACTGGGTCGTGACCCACAGGCGGCCCTTCTGGTTCATGGCCTGGATGGCGTTGTCGAACAGGTTGACGAACACGCGGTTCATCTGCTCCCGGTCCAGGTTCACCGGGGGCAGCGTCTCATCCAGCGACACCACGAACTCGATGTCGCGGTGGGCCCCGCTGTACAGCGTCACGACCTCGCGGATGACGTCGTGGAGCGACTCCCGGGACATCTGGGGGGCCGGCATCCGCGCGAACTTGGAGAACTCGTCCACCATCCGCTTCAGGCCGGTGACCTCGTTGACGATGACCTCGGTGGATTCGTCGAAGACCGACTCGAAATCCGCCGCCTTCTCCGCGAACTTCTTGCGCAGGCGCTGGGCCGAGAGTTGGATGGGCGTCAGCGGGTTCTTGATCTCGTGCGCGATGCGCTGCGCCACCTCCTTCCAGGCCGCCACCTTCTGGGCCTTGATCAGCTCGGTGAGGTCCTCGAACACGAACACGAGGCCGAGGTCCTTCCCCGCCTCGTCCTTCATGCGCGAGCAGTTGAGCCCGACCGTCAGGAACTTGCCCTTGATCTCCACGGGCCCTTCGAGCGACAGGCTGCCGCGCCCTTCGCCCAACATGCGGTCGTAGGCGTTCTGAAACAGGTCCAGGCCCAACTCCTTGAACACCTCGTTGACGGGGCGCCCGCGCACCTGGTCCCCCCACACGCCGACGATCCGCTCGGCCGAGGGGTTGAAGGTGTTGATCACGCCGCCCCGGTCAATGGACAGGACCCCGGCGGCGATCGTGTCCACCACCGCCTGCGTGTAGGCCCGCCGGCGGTCCAGCTCGACGTTCGACTGCCGGAGCGAGACGTTGGCCTCCTCCAGCTTCGACTTGCTGGTCCGGAGGTCCTCGGTCATCCGGTTGAAGGAGTCCACAAGCGTGCCGATCTCGTCCGTGGCCTTGACCGCGATGCGCACGTTCAGGTTCCCCTTCGCAATCGTCTCGGTCGCCTCCGCCAGGCGTTGGATCGGCACGGTGATGCCGCGGGCCACGTAGAACCCGAACCAAGTCGCGCCGAAGAGGATCATGACCGTGATGATCGAGACGAACAGGTAGGCCCCGGCCTTGATCGGGTTCCGCATGGCCTTCACTTCCCGGTACTGGGTGTACTGGCGCGAGATGCCCTCCATCTTCGTCAGCAGCGACTCCGGCACGTAGGCGTCCACGACGACCACCCCGTCGGCTCCCCCCTCCCGCTCGCTCGAGGCGATCGGGACCGCCGCCCGGATCAAGCGTCCGGTCTGGGCTTCCTGCGCCGAAGTCAGCTCCTGGTTGCCGCGCAGCGCCTGCAGGACCAGTTGCCCGATCGGCAGGTCCAGCACGGGCGCCGGCACCTCCGGGTCCACCGCCCTGGCCAGGACCTCCATCTTGGCGGAATAGACCTCTACGCCGGCCAGGTTGTACTCCGCCCGCTTCCGGCCCATGGCCGACGCCAGCAGCTCCCGCTGCTCGGGGATGAGCAGGTCCTCGCGGAAGATCTCCCGGCTGATCGCTCTCGCACTGTTCATCGCGAGCGTCGCATGGCCCTCGTGGTGCATCCGGGCCACGTCGTAGGAATCTTTCAGGACCTGTTCGACCTGCTCGTTGAACCACACGTCCACGGCCTTGTTCACCAGCCCGCTGGCCACGAACGCGAGCAGCACGGTGGGAATCAGGGAGAACCCGATGAAGGCCGCCACCAGCTTGGCCCGGAATCCGGCGCCGACCAGCCGGTGCCGGCGCTCGAAGTACGCCTTGATCAGATTCCGGGAGAGGAGCAGGGTGAGGACGACGAGCCCGATCAGGTCCAGATTGACCAGGAGCAGGACGAAGGCGTAGTTGGGGCTCGGCAGAATCGCTTGCGCGCCGCCGGGCACCGCGTACTGAGCCGTGTCCTGGGAATAGTAGACCGTCAGCGCCAGGCAGGGGATGAGCAGGAACAGGACGATCCAGACCGGACGCAGATGGTACCGGTGCCGCTCGGCCTCGGTGGCCGACTCCGCGCGCCGCTGCGTTTCGACCAACTTGGGATCGGGCATCACCCTCCCCGTTCTCCCGACTGCCCGTCCGTCCCGTGCGAGGACAGCCACCTCCGGTCGAAGTCACTGTACCGCTCTCCGAAGGTCATTTCAAATGCCCGAGAAAAATCCGGTTCGCCGGCGAGGGCGGCCAGCAGGTCCTTCACCCGTCCCATGCCGTAGCGCCGGATCAGCTCGGCCGTGGCGCCGTAGCTCTCCGCGTAGGCGACCCGCGCCGCGTCCGGCGCACGTTCGAGAAAGTTTCCGTGAAGCAGACGCAGCGGCTCCTTCGCGCCCTCGCCGGACGGCCGGCGCATCCCCCGCGAGGCTTCCCCGCCTTCGCAATGGAGGGCGAGGCCTTCGCTCAGCCAGGCCGGCGCGCGCCCCCGGCTCAGCCGGTGGACCGCGGCGTGGGCGTACTCGTGGCGGAGGGCCGCGCGGCCGAGCGACGAGGCCCGGCCGGCCTCGTCGGTCGAGAGGTGCAGGACGCCGTCGAACAGGGCTCCGGCCCAGCCGGGGCTGGCGGTCACGCTTCGGAACTCCCGCTTGGAATAGAGAATCACCGTCACCCGTTCCGCCGGATAGTAGGACAGGGTCCGTCCGACCGACCGATACACGTCCTCCAGACGGTCCCCGACGGCGGAAGCCACGGCCCGATACCTGGGCCCCGGATACTTGATCACGAAGTGCGCGCTGAAAAGCCGATCCAGCCTGGCGTCGTAGCGGGCCGCGCGCCGGACGGCCGGGAGCCGTTCCTGCACGGCCACGTCGTTGGGATCCTGATCGAAGGCGACCTCGTAATGGCGCAGGGCGGTCCGCGCCTCCCCGCGCCGCTCGTACACCGCGCCCAGAAGCGCGTGCGCCCTGCCGACCTGGGGATCGACCCGGAGGGCCCGCTCCAACGCCTCGCGGGCCGGCTCGTCCTGGAACAGCCGGAGCCGGCTCAGGCCGAGCCCCACGAGGGCGCCCGCCTCGTCGGGCAGCAGCAGGCTGGCCGCCGCGAAGGCTTCGGCCGCACGCCGATAGTCTCCCACCTCGACGAGCCCCCAGCCGGTGATGCCCCAACCCATCCCGACCTGGCGACGGTCCTCCGCCGACAACGTCCCGGGATTCTCGGCCCGGCCTTCAGCCGGCCCTGCCGGCGGCCAGGCCGCGAGGCCGAAGAGCAGAAGAGTGGCCGGAAGGCCGGCGACACCGATCGCACGACAGGCTGAATGGACCATCAGAGGATTGCGCCGGCTCGTCATGGCGGACCCGTCCCCCCCGGAGTCAGCGGACCGATGGGGCAACTGCGTGAGAGACGCGTGCAGGCAGGTCGAGGCGCGGAGAGGCGCAGCGGATCGGCTATCCTGGCTCAAGGCGAGGTCGAGCACCTAGCGGACGCCGGACCCTGCGGACGGTGAGGCCAGACTCACGTACTTCATGCGCAGGGCGTACAGCATCTCCGCGAGCACCGCCTGTTCTTCGGAGGTCAAGTTTCCTTTGGTCTTGCCCTCCAGCACCGAGAGGATGTCGATGATTTCCTTGGCCTGGGTCAGGTTGACCGGCAAGCGCTCCTGCCGGGGATCCAACTGCTCCCCCATGAGCATCAGCGCCGAGGTGCCGAGCGAAAACACGAACGAGGAGAACGTGACCGGAGGGCCTGGCTCATGCTGGTGAGCGGCTTCTTGAGAGAAGGCCGAAGGATCGGGCTGGGCCTGCCGAGCGGAGTCGGCGGCGGACGTTTGCCCGGCCGACGGCGCCCCGCCCTCCTCGGAGCGGGAACGACGGTCGCGCACGACAAATCCTTCGCCTTCCTGCGCGCTCATGCTCGCCCCCTTGATGGTGGCTCGTGGCGACGTACCCTAGCACATTCGCGCGGAACGGCGCAACCGCGCGGGCGATTGATGCCGGCTGCAAAACGGGTATAATGGCTCGCGGCGGACGGGGTCGTCCGTCGCTCGTTTCCCGGCGTTGAAGGAAGGATTGCGGATGTCCGAACAGTTCGATCGTCTCGTCCAGCTCATGGCGCGGCTCCGCGCCCCGGACGGCTGTCCGTGGGACCGGAAGCAAACCCATGAATCCCTGAAGCCGTACCTGGTCGAGGAAGCCTACGAAGTGCTGGAAGCCATCGACCGGCAGGATTCCGCGCACCTTCGGGAAGAGCTCGGAGACCTTCTCCTGCAGATTCTCTTTCACGCTCAGATCGGCGCGGAGGCCGGCACCTTCACGATCCACGAAGTCGTGCGGCTCCTGGCCGACAAGCTCGTGCGCCGCCACCCCCACGTCTTCGGCGACGTCTCGGAGCCGGGCCAGCCGGCGAACGCGGAAGAGGTGCTGGGCCGCTGGGAGGAGATCAAACGGGAAGAGCGCAAGCGGGCCGGGCACCCCGCCTCCGACCGTCCGAGTTCCAGCCTGGACGGGGTGCCCAAGACCCTGCCCTCCCTGCTTCGCGCCTTCCAGATCCAGGCCCGCGCCGCCCGCGTGGGGTTCGACTGGCCCCACACGAGCCAGGGGCGGGAACAGGTGTTCGGGAAGATCACGGAAGAGCTCGAGGAGCTTCGCGCCGAGCTGGACGAGCCGTCCTCGACCGCCCCCGATCCGCGGGTCGAAGCGGAATTCGGGGACGTGCTCTTCGCGCTGGTCAACCTGGCACGGATGCTGAAGGTCAACCCGGAAGAGGCGCTGCGGAAGGCCGTCAACCGGTTTGCCGAACGGTTCCGTTACATCGAGAGCCAGGCCGCCCGCTCGGGCCGCCCGCTGGACGAAATGACGCTGGCCGAAATGGACGTCCTCTGGGAAGAGGCGAAACAACGGCAAGGCTGAGGAATGAAGCACGGACGAGGGCGTCGTGGAATCTGAACGGAGGGAACCGACCGAGCAGGCCCCGTATCAAGAGGGCAAGCGGGCCGGCGCCCATCCGCTCGTCGTGATTTTCGGCGTCATCCTCGGCCTGTGGCTGCTGATCTCGGTCTTCATGCCGGACCCCAAGCACAAGCCGGGGGCCGTCCCCGAGAGCGTGAAAGACGCCGGGCCCGACGAACCGGACGCGGCGCCGGTCATGTTCCAGGTGAAGGCCACGATCCTCGAAGTCAACGCGGTCAGCCTGACCGTGCCGCCGCAGGCCACGGACAGCCAGGTGATCGGCTTGCTCAAGCGGTTTCGCCAGGCCCGCCTGGCCAACACCCTCTCCACGATGCTGCCGCCCACGACGCCCGGCCACAAGCTGGGCGAGCACGCCATCGCCGACATCTACGTCTTCTCGGACCCCAAGTACGCGGCGCCCGAGGCCCTGCGCGTCCTCGCCCGCGGCGCCCACGCTCCCGGCGAGCTCTACCCGCAGGCCATCCCCTTCGAGGTCGCCATGGAGCAGGTCCGCGGCCACTATCGGATCGATCTCAACGATCCCGGCAACCCGGACGTCGGCTCCCTGGGCTTTGCCGACGAGTCCGGCGTCCACTCCAAGCACTACCGCCGCATCTTCTGACGCCCGGCTTTTATGCACAAGCTATGCGCAGGCCGCCGGAATCAATCCCGGAAACTACGTGCTCCTCCAGATATAGTGGGTCTTCCCGCCCCCCTCCACAATGACTAAAACTTGGGCAGACCGTCACAACTGCGTCCAGGCAAGAGAATCGCGCGCGATCCTGGCAGTTGCCCACAAGCTTGTCCACAGATTCTGTGGGTGACGTCCCATGCGAAGAACGAGCCTGAACGGGCACGTCGTGAAGGACCGCGCGCTGGCGTGCTAACGGTCCTGCCCGAGCGCGGAGCAGAGCGCCGAGGAGGGGCGCGGCGCGGGAGGGGTTAGAGACCGACTTTCTGACGCACCTCTTCCCGCAGCGCGGTCTTGGAATCGAGCATCCAGGCCTCCAGCTTCGGGAACAGGTGTTGGAGCGGACCGGTGAAGGGGCCGATCACGACGTCGAGCCGATCGGAAAACAGCCCTTCTTCGTTGGCGATCTGGACCTTGCGGTCGGCGATCAGCCGCGTGAGCAACTGGTTCACCCGCAACTGCTGCCCCGGACTCCCTCCGCCCACCCCCAGCACGCTCACCTTGAGATAGTCGAGCTCCTCGCCGATCGAGATCTTGACCCGCAACGCCTGCGGGGTGGGCCAGGTCGGACGCTGGACCGAATAGTCGTAGGAGAAGGCCGGCTCACGGGGCTCCCGATAGGGCCCGCTGACGTTCAG
Source organism: Nitrospirota bacterium (assembly GCA_040757595.1). Taxonomy (NCBI): domain Bacteria; kingdom Pseudomonadati; phylum Nitrospirota; species Nitrospirota bacterium. The sequence goes on from JBFLWP010000001.1 coordinate 187,901, forward strand.
AATCGTGAAGGGGGTGGCCATGGGGAAGTTTTCAGTTCTCGGTGGTCAGCTCTCAGATCGGAAGCTGAACGCTGACGGCTACGTCTTCCGCTCGATTTGGACGAGGGTCACCGGGCCTTCGCCTTCCGTCTGGCCGCGCCAGGCCTGTATCCCATCCCGGATGTGGTAGAGGTTGGTGTAGCCGCGCCGGGCGAGAAAGTCGCAGGCCAAGCGGCTTCGCTCCCCGCTCGCGCAATAGACCAGGACCTTCTCCGCGTCGTCCGGAATGTCCGCCCGGTATCGTTGATCCAATTCCTCGAACGGCACCAGCCTGGCGCCGGCCAGCCGCTTGATCGCGTACTCCCGGGGCGTGCGGACGTCCACCAGCGCGACGGTTCTGGGATCGCGCCCGGCCGCCTCTTCCAGCATGCGCTGGGCCTCGAACGCTGACACGTCCAGGTAGAGCCGGCCGTTCAGGATCATCTCCGGCGGCACGGTCCCGCCCCGTGCCACCTTGGCCAGGTGCACCCGCAGGGGTTCGACCGCCTCCCGGATCTCCTCGGCGATCTGCCGGAGGCGGCCGCCCGTGTCGTACTGCTCGCGCTTCAGCCGCTTGATCTCCTCCGACAGCCTGGACGACCGCCGCATGGCGAGCAGCGCGGCGGCGATGCCGCTCCCCGCCAAGGCCCAGAGCAACGCCTCCATACGGCCTCCCACCAATCACCATTCACCGTTCACCGATGACGGCTACTATAAAGTTCGGCGTTCGGCAGACGCAAACCCCGTGCGGGCGCTCTCGTTACGCGTGCTGCTCCGTAAAGTGCTGGAGGATCAGGGCGGCGGTATCCGCCCCGTCCTTGATGCAATCGGGAATGCCGATGCCGCGGTAGGCGGAGCCGGTGAGATAGAGGCCCTTGAAGGGATTCAGCGCCACCTGGACGGCCTCCAGCCGATTCTGATGGCCGAGGACATACTGGGGCATCGCGCGCTCCCATCGGGCAACCTCGGCAAACTTCGGCTCGGCCGTCACCCCCGCGATCGTCCGCAGCTCCTCACGCACGCGGCGGACGAGCGTCTCGTCGTCCGCCTTCAGGAGGTCCTCGCGTCCCACCCCGCCGACGTAGCACCGGATCAGGGCCTGAGCGGACGGCGCACGATGCGCCCACTTCAACCACGTCCAGGTCGCCGCGATCAGGTCCCGTCGCTCCGCGCGCGGCACGACGAACCCGTAGCCCCGGACCGAAGGCCCCAGGTCGGCCGTGCCGTAGCCCAGCGAGACGGTCGCGGTGGAGGCATAGGGAATCGTCTCGAGTTTCTCCGCCGCCTTCCGGCTGAGGGGCCGGACCAGATCGGCCGTGACGTAGGCCGGGGTCGCCAGCACCACCGCATCGGCCGTCATCGTGGCGCCGCTGCCCAGAACCAGGTCGTAGGTCCAGACCTTGGAGCGGACGGAAGGGGCCCGCAGCTCCGTGACCCGCTCGCCGGCCTTCAGCGAGACGCCCGTCCCCTCGAGCTTCTCCACCAGGGCCTCGATCAGCTCGCCCAGCCCCCCCTGGAGCGTCACGAACATGGTCCGCCCGGGCCCCTCGCGCCTCCCCGCCCGCCCGCCCCCTCCGCGCGCGGCGAGCAGCCCGCGAATCAGGCTCCGATGCTTCCGCTCCAGCTCGAGAAAACGGGGGAACGTGGAGCGCAGGCTCATCTGCTCCGCGTCGCCCGCGTAGATGCCGGCCATCAGCGGCTCGATGACGCGCTCGAAGGCCTCCCGCCCGAACCGCCGCGTGAAGAACGACGCCAGCGACTCGTCTTCCCCGCTGCTCGTCCGTCTGGGCAACACCAGGTCCAGTCCCATCCGCGCGAGGCCGGCCCAGGACAGGAGCCCGCTCCGCAAGAACGGTCCCAGCTTGGTGGGCACGAAGACCACGAGCCCTTCGGGCAACTGCCGGAGCTTGCCGCGCGAATAGACGAACGAGCCCCGCTCCGACTCGCTCGTGTTCATCAGCCGGTCGGACAGCCCGAGCTTCGCGCAGAGCTCCAACGCGGCCGGCTTCTGGGACAGGAAGGAGTCGGGCCCGCGCTCGATCAGGAAGTCTCCAGCCCGGTGGGTCGCGATCTTCCCGCCCCAGGAGGCGCTGGCCTCGACCACGGTGCAGGCCAGGGGGAGCCCGGCCCGGGCGAACAGCTCCTGCAGCGAGAAGGCGGCGGCCAAGCCCGCGATCCCGCCGCCGACGACGACCACGCGCTTGGGTTGTTGGTGCGGATCAGTCACGGGCACGGGGAATCAACCGACCGGCGACGCGAGGTGTTCTTCCAGGACGGACGCCAGCGTCTCGACCAGCGCGGCGCTCGCGTTGAGCATGGGGATGCGCTCCAGTTTCATCCCGAGGGACTCGGCCAGCTTCTTGAACTCGATGTCCACGTCGTAGAGGATCTCGACGTGGTCCGAGAGGAAGCCGATCGGGGCGACGAGGACGTGCTTGTGCCCCTCCCGGCTCAACTCCTCGATCGCGGCCTCCACGGTCGGGCCCAGCCACTTCTCGCCGGAGCGTCCCTGGCTCTGGAAGGCGAACCGTGCGGTCACGGAGCCCAGTTGCGCGCAGACGGCGTCCATGGTTCCCCGGACCTCTTCCGGATAGGGGTCCTTCATCTGCAGGATGCGCTCCGGCAGGCTGTGCGCCGTAAAGATGACGGGCACCCTGGCGCGCACCTCGGCGGGAAACTTCTGGAGTCCGGCCGCGACGTTCTCGGCCAGGGCCTTGACCAGTCCGGGATGCTTGTGCCAGCTCTGCACGTAGCTGACCGGGAAGTCCCCGCCCAGCTCGGCCCGCGCCTCTTCCACTTTCTTGACGTAGGCCCCGATGCTCATCGAGGAATACTGGGGGGCCATGCAGAGGCCGATCAGTCGTTCCGGCCGGTCGTCCAGCAGCTCGGCGTAGGCCTCCTTGATGTAGGGATGCCAGTGCCGCAGCCCGACGTACACCCGGAACCGCTCCCCGCCCGGCCCGTTGAGTTTCTGCTCGAGCTTCCGCGCCACCTCGCGCGTGATCCCCAGCACCGGCGACTTGCCGCCCGTGAGGCGGTAGCGCTCGCGAATCTCTTTCACCAGCTCGGGAGGGGTGGCGCGGCCGCCGCGCACGTCCAGCAGGTACGGCTCCACGTTCTCCAGGGAGTCCGGTCCCCCCATGGCCATCAGCAACACGGCGATCGGTCTCTGCGGTCCCGGCATCTTGACTCCTCGTAAGACGTGAAAGGTCAGGCGTGAGACGAACAGAGGCTACTGAACCAACGACCTCTCACGTCTAACGTCTCACCTTTCACGCCCTCTAGCGTTGGCTCAATTTGTGGACCAGGTCCACCGCCGCCGCCACCCCTTCGACCGGCGTGTTCGGCAGGATCCCGTGGCCGAGGTTGAACACGTGTCCTGGCCGCCCGCCCGCGCGCGTGAGGATGTCCTCCACTCGCCGCTCGATCTCGTGCAGCGGGGCGAAGAGCACGACCGGGTCCAGGTTTCCCTGCACCGCCACGTCGTGGCCCAGCGCGGCCCAGGCCTCGTCCAACTGGACGCGCCAGTCCAGCCCGATCACGTCTCCGCCCGCCTCGCGCATGAGCGCGAGCAGCGCGGCAGTGCCGGTTCCGAAATGGATCAGGGGCACCCGCTCCCGCTTCAGCCCCTCGAAGATCAGCCGGACGTGGGGCAACACGTATTCCGCATAGTCGTTCGGCGAGAGGCACCCGACCCAACTGTCGAACAGTTGAACGGCCTGGGCGCCCGCCCCGACCTGGCGGCGCAGGTAGCCGGTCACGACCCGGGCCAGCTTGTCCAGCAGCCGATGCCAGGCCTCCGGCTCCCGGTACATGAATTGCTTGGTCAGGACGTAGTTGCGGGAGCCGCCGCCTTCGATCGCATAGCTGGCGAGGGTGAACGGAGCGCCGGCGAACCCGATGAGCGGCACCCGTCCGGCCAGGGCCAGCCTCGCCTGGCGGACTGCCTCCGCCACGTAGCCCAGCTCCTCCCCGTCCGTCACCGCGAGTCGCTCGACGGCGGCCCGGTCACGCACCGGATTGTGGATGACCGGCCCCTCCCCCTCCGCGAATTCCAGCGAGAGCCCCATCGCCTCCAGCGGCAGGAGGATGTCCGCGAAGATGATGGCGGCGTCCAGCGGGAACCGCTCCACCGGCTGCAGCGTGACCTGCGCGGCGAGCTCGGGCGTCTTGCAGACCTCCAGAATCGAGTGTTTCGCCCGGACCGCCTGATACTCCTTCATGTATCGGCCGGCCTGGCGCATGAACCAGACCGGCGTGCAGTCCACCGGCTCCCGGCGGCAGGCTCTCAGAAAACGGTCGTTCATGCGGTCTCCCGAAAGGTTCGTTCGAGCGGCATTGTAGTGAGTGGCTGTCGAAGGTGTCAAATGAGGCCGACCGGCTTCCGCTTTCCCTGCCGGCCAGCATCCGGGGATGCAACGGGTGCCCGCTCGCTCGTATAATCCCGCTCCATGAACATCGTCATCGCCGGCGGGACCGGCTTCATCGGCCGCACGCTCTGCCGGAGCCTGGCCCAGGACGGGCATCGGGTCACGGTCCTCTCCCGGAACCCGGGGAAGGCCGCCCGCCTCCTGGGACCATCCGCTGACGCGGTCGGCTGGGACGCCCGCACGCGCGGCGCCTGGGAGCGGGTCCTGGACGGAGCCGACGCGGTCGTCAACCTGGCCGGCGAGCCGATCGCCGAGGCCCGCTGGACGGCGGCGCGCAAGCGGCTCCTGCGCGACAGCCGCATCGGGAGCACCAGGCTGCTGGTCGAGGCCCTCGGCTCGCTCATCATCAGGCCGCCCCTACTGCTGAACGCCTCCGCCATCGGCTACTATGGTCCCGGCGATTCCCGGCCGATGACCGAAGAGACGCCGGCCGGATCCGGCTTCCTCGCGGACCTCTGCGTGGCCTGGGAGCGGGAGGCTCGACAGGCCGAATCGCTCGGCCTGCGGGTGGTGCGGCTCCGGACCGGCATGGTCCTCGGCGAGGACGGAGGCGCCCTGCCCCGGATGCTCCTTCCCTTCCGGCTGTTCCTCGGCGGGCCCGTCGCGCCGGGGACGCAATGGATGTCCTGGATTCACCGGACTGACCTCGTCGGGCTCATCCAATGGATCCTGCGCGATCGGACCGTCGCGGGAGCGGTCAACGGCGTCGCCCCCGGAGCCGTGACCATGATCGAGTTCTGCCGCACACTCGGGCGAGTCCTCCACCGGCCTTCCTGGCTGCCGGTCCCGCGATTCGTCCTGACCCTGGCCATCGGGGAATTGGCAACCCTGCTGACCACCGGCCCCCGCGTGGAACCGGCAGCCGCCGTGCGCGGCGGCTACCAGTTCCGTTACTCGACGCTGGAGCCGGCCCTCGGAGACATCCTTTCCCGTTGAGCGGGTGATGGCGCCCCAAGAGCAAGACCGCCTTGCCGATGGTCCGGTCCTCCGCATCGGCGTCAGCCGCTGCCTGCTCGGCGACGCGGTCCGCTACGACGGGGGGCACAAACTGGACCGGTTCCTGATCGAGACCCTCGGGCGGCGGGTGGAATGGGTTCCGGTGTGCCCCGAAGTGGAAGTCGGACTGGGCACTCCTCGCGAGCCGCTGCAACTGGTCGGCGATTCCCGCGCGCCCCGCCTCGTCACGATCGACACGGCGGTGGACCACACGGAGGCGATGTCCCGCTTTGCGCACCGGCGGCTCGGCGAGCTGGAAGCCCTGGGCCTCTCCGGCTTCGTCTTCAAGAGCGGCTCGCCGAGTTGCGGTCTCGCGGGAGTTCCTCTCTTCGACGATCAGGGAACGGAGACGCGTGACGGAATCGGCCTCTTCGCGCGGGCTTTTATGGAGCGGTTTCCTCTGATCCCCGTGGAGGAAGAACAGAGGCTGCACGATCCCCGCGCTCTGCAGACGTTTTTGGAACGGGCGGCCCGGTACCACTGGTCACGGGCCCGGAAATGAACGCGCTTAGACCCAGTCGGAATCCGACCGCTCCCTGGTCGGACGGACCAGCCCGCTCAACTCCTTCCTGATCCGATCGCTTTCCCCGTCCAGCTCGGCCGCCTCCTGGTCGGTCAGGATCCAGGCGTCCCCCGCCTTGAGCTCGATCCGGTAGTGGTTCTTGCGGGTCGAGAACCATTCGATATACGGGTGCGGCGACAACATCGGGTGCGGATCGAACGAGATGAGGCTCACCTCCCCGACCTGCGGCGCCTCGAAATCCGCCAAGACCTGCGCGGCCAGCTCTTCGTCGAGAAACCCGCCGTTGCGGAGCCGGATCGCCTTGCCCGCGATCTCCCCCCGGCAGTCTCCCTTCAGATAGAAGTCCACCGGGCCCACCCCGGCGAACGTGATCCGCCCGACCACGTGGCCGGCCACCCGGTTGTCCAGGAACCCCTCCTTCACCCACCGGCCGTTGCCGAACTTCTGCGCCATCGGGCTTCCAATCAGTGGGCGGGCGACGCCACCGTCGCGCCGGCCTCGCCCGGCCCGGTGCTTCTCATCCCGCCGACCAGCATGGCCACGAGAATCAATCCGCTCCCGATCCAGGCCTTGGAGGAGAGGTGCTCGCCCAGGAAGTACCAGGCCAGCCAGGCCGCGAAGGCCGGCTCCAGGGAGAAGAACAGCGCGATCCGCTGGGCGGAGATCAGCCGCTGCGCCCAAATCTGCACGGCGAACGCGCCGGTCGCCAGCAGGCCGGTGACGGCCAGCGCGGCCAGCAGCACCGGCGTCGGCGCCAACTGGGCCGCGCCCGGCGCCTCGACCAGCATGGCGAGGCCCGTCGCGCCGGTGATCGCGATCATCTGCCACAGGAACAGGGGAATCGGCTCGACCCGCCTCGTGTAGGACTCCAGGCAGCAGATGTGGCCCGCGAAGGCGGCCGCGCAGCCCAGGGTCAGCAGATCCCCGAGGTTCATCGAGGCGGACGGCTCCACCAGCAGCCAGAGGCCGCCGAGCGCCAGTCCGGCCGAGAGCCAGATCATGCCCCCGAACCGCCGGAGGAACAGCGGGACCAACACCACGTATAGGACCGTGATGAACGCGGAGTTCGACGCGCTCGTGTGCTGCAGCCCCAGGGTCTGAAGCACGTAGCCGGCGGTCCAGAACAGGGAGGCGACGAGTCCGGCCTGCAAGGTCGCCCGGTCGGACCGGAGCCGCCAGCGCGACAGGACGAGCAGCACCGCAACCGTCAGCAGCAGCCCGAGGAGGAACCGCAAAAAGAGAAACGAGAAGGGGGGGATCTGCTCCAGCGCGGCTTTGGTGGCGGGAAAGGTCGCGCCCCAGATCAACGTGCTCAACAGGACGGCGAGCTGGGGCATGCCAAACGACCGTGATGCGTGACGCGTGATGGGTGATGAGTGATCAAGAAGAGGTAAGCGAATCCTTTCTCCTACCCATCACCGTTCACCGATCACGCATCACATTCCTTAGGGTTTGCACAGCGGGCACATCCGTTGATCGGAGGTCCCGGACTGTTCCATCGCCGCCAGGGCCCGCTCCTTGTTCGGGTAGTCGAACCAGCCCCCCTCCCAGAAATCCGTCCGGACGAAGTGGGACGGAACTTCCGAGCACCGCTCGCGGTGGAGCGTCGTCCGGTCAATGGACCGCGCGATGTGGAGCCAGTAGATCATGGGCCGTGGCGCGCGATGCGTGACGTGTGAGAAAAGCTGGTGGTGGGCTTAACGACCAAGAGGAGGGAACGGCGACGAAACACTGCCCATCACGTGTCTCGCGTCACACGTCACGGTTTTTTACGGCAGGAGCTGCCACTCGTCCTTCTCGATGAACACCCGTTGGCCGGCCTCGAGCTTCTTGACGTCTTCCTTCTCGAACAGCTTCATGTACCGCTCGATCCGGTCCGGGTCATCGATCCGTTCCTCCCGAACCATCCCACTGGCCAACTTGTACTTCCGAAGCAAAAGCGGCATATCCTCCCTCTTTCTCGTTGACGGCCCCGGCTAACATACTCGACCGCCTGCGTGCCGGTCAAGCGCCAGGGGGTCGCATCCGCCGCGGTTTTCAGTTATAATTCCGCCACCGGTTCCGGATTGGCACAAGGCAAGGTGCGCGATGCCCCTCTATGAGTATCGGTGCGAAGGCTGCGGCAATCAGTTCGAGGTCGTGCAGCCGGTCAGCTTCAAGGCGGAGGACACGGAGTGTCCCAACTGCCGCGCAACCAGGGCAACCAGGCTGATGTCGTCCTTCGCCTCCAAGGTCGTCGGCGACCACAAGCCGGGGTTCAAGGAGATGAAAGCCTACGACATGCTCAACGAGCGGATGAACAAGTTCTCGAAACTGCCCCCGCTCTCCGGCAAGCGCGCCACGCCGCAGCCGAACGTGACCTCCGACTCCGGCGGCGGAGAGAGCTCGTAACGTCCGGCCGGCCCCCGTTCCGCTTCCCTTGACTTTGCCCCCTCCCTGGTTGATCATACCTATACGCTCGTTGCTGCGCGGTCTTCGCGGTTCATGTTGGTTTCGTCGCCGTTTTCCGCAGTCTTGTCCGATTTCCGGGAAGATGCCGGCCTCCGCCGCACCCCGGTCGGAGGCTCCATGATGACGAAAGGGGTTCTTGCGTTAGGACTGGCCCTGGCTGGTTGGCTGTGCCTGGCCGCACCCGCCGCGGCGGAGGTCTCCGGCGGGGTGGCCGTCGCCGGCAACGGGCCGGAGCTGTCCGTGATCGAGCGGCTGGCGCAAGCCTTCCAGAAAGCCAACCCGCGCGCCTACGTGGACATCCAGTGGGAAAAGACGGTCAAGCCGGTCGAGCTCGTCAAGTCCGGCCAGGCCCAGGTCGCGGTCACCGGAACGCCCCACCCGGATTTGAAAGCCACGCAGATCGCCTGGGACGGCATCGCCATCATGGTCAACCTTTCGAACCACACCAAGGAGGTCACGAAACAGCAGGTCGCCGACATCTTCTCCGGCAAGATCAAGTACTGGTCCGAGCTGGGCGGGCCGGAGACGCGCATCCTGCTCATCGACCGGCCGCGCCAAAGCAACATTCGCGACACGTTCGAGCGGTACTTCGGCCTCGACGGGAAGATTCCGGACTCGACCAAGGTGATCGGGCCGGACGAGAAGGCCACCAGGACCGTGGCCGGCACGCTGCCGCCGCTCTCCGCCGTGACCTACATGTCGCTCCAGCCGGCCCTCGACGCCGTGAAGACCGGCGCCGCGGTTCGCCTGCTGCCGATCGACAAGGTGGAGCCGGAAGAGCCGCCCGTGAAGGACGGCCGCTATCAACTGCGCCGGCCCGTGCTCCTGCTGACCGGAAAGGAGCCGACCCCGTCGGTCGAGGCCTTCCTGGCCTTCGCCCTGTCGCCGGAGGGGCAGAAGATCGTGGACGAAGTGTACATTCCGTTCAGTCAGAAGCCGTGACATCCGTTCTTATCGTTCCATCGTCCTAAGGAGGCGCCCATGCACAAGCAGTTCTCGGTCCTCATGGTGTTGGCGGTGTGCGCAGGCCTCGCGGCCGCGCCGGTGAGCGTCGCGCGGGCGGCGGAGGGGCAAGCCGCGGAGGGAAAAGCGCCGGCAGGAAAGGCCCCCGAAGGGGAAATGGTCGAGGGCTCCGGGTACAGCCTGTTCGGCACGGAGTCCATCAAGGGGTTCGACGCCTCCAAGGTCGAAAAGGACCCGGTCTGCGACCGGAGCAGGAGACCGAAGATCCTCAAAGTCGAGCCGGACGAAGCCAAGCCCGGCGACAAGGTCGTCATCAAGGGCGAGAACTTCGGCACGAAAGAGTGCTTTCACGGCGTGGCGTTCAGCGCCACCGGAAGCGCGCCCGTGAAATACACCTTCGTCAACGAGACGACGATCGAGGTGATCGTGCCCGAGGCCCGAGCCGGCATGTCGTTCATCGACGTCGTCGCCGGAGGCGGGACCTCCCGGTCCAAAGGCTTCCTGATCAAGTCGAAATAATCGGTGGCGCGAGGCGATGGGCGAGAGGCTAGGGGTCCGCCTCCCCGAACCCTAGCTTCCCTCGCCCTTCGCTCCTGCGCCGGTCTCCACCGAATCCCGCCTTGTCCGTCCGCTCCGTCGCTTCCGCCCCGTGCCTCGCGCCGCGCACCTCTCCCACCCTCGACAAGCCCGACAGCGGTGTGCTACCTTACGCGGATTCTCGGACGGACGTTGAGGCCTAAGACCACGATGTTCAAGAAGATTTTGGTTGCCAACCGAGGCGAGATCGCGATGCGGATCATCCGCGCCTGCCGCGAGCTCAACATCGCGACGGCCGCGATCTATTCCGAAGCCGACTCGACCGGCATTTACGTCAAGAAGGCGAACGAGGCCTACCTGGTCGGGCCAGGCCCGGTGAAGGGGTTCCTGGACGGGCGGCAGATCGTGGACCTGGCCCAGCGGATCCAGGCCGACGCGATCCACCCGGGCTACGGCTTCCTCGCCGAAAACGCCCAGTTCGCCCACCTGTGCCAGGCCGCGGGCATCACCTTCATCGGCCCGTCGCCGAGGGCGATCCACCTGATGGGCAGCAAGGTCAAGGCCCGGGAGCTGGCCAAGCAGGTCGGCGTCCCGATCGTCCCGGGGACGGACGACGCGGTCAAGACCGAGGACGACGCCCTGGCCTTCAGCCGCGCCGCCGGCTACCCGGTCATGATCAAGGCCAGCGCCGGCGGAGGCGGGCGCGGGCTGCGGGTGGTCCACTCCGACGAGGAGCTCCGCGCCAGCATGGAGACCTCGGCCCGCGAGGCCCAGGCCGCGTTCGGGGACGGGAGCCTGTTCATCGAGAAGTACATCGAGCGGCCCCACCACATCGAGTTCCAGATCCTGGCGGACCGCCACGGCAACATCGTCCACCTGGGCGAGCGGGACTGCTCGATCCAGCGGCGCCACCAGAAGCTGATCGAGATCGCCCCGTCGCTGGTCCTGACGCCGACCTTGCGGGCCGAGATGGGCGAGTCCGCCACCGCCGTCGCCCGCGCGGTGGCCTACGACAACGCCGGCACCGTGGAATTCCTCCTCGACCGGGAGGGCCGCTACTACTTCATCGAGATGAACCCGCGCATCCAGGTGGAGCACACAGTGACCGAGCAGATCACCGCCGTGGACATCGTCCGGTCGCAGATCGCGATCGCCGCCGGGCAGCCGCTGGACATCCGGCAGGAGGACGTCACGCTCCAGGGCCACGCCATCCAGTGCCGGATCAACGCCGAGGACCCGCGGAACAACTTCCGGCCCTCCACCGGCACGGTGACCGCCTACCTGTCGCCGGGCGGGATCGGCGTGCGCATCGACGGGGCCGTCTACAAGGACTACACGGTGCCGCCCTACTACGACGGGCTGCTGGCCAAGCTCACGGTGCGGGGCCGGACCTGGGAGGAGACCGTCAGCCGGATGCACCGGTCGCTGGAGGAGTACGTGCTGCGCGGCGTGAAAACCACGATCCCGTTCCTCATGCGGATCATGGAGGAGCCGGACTTCCGGGCCGGGCGGTTCGACACCGCCTACCTGGACGCGCATCCGGAGCTGTTCCGGTACGACGAGCACTTCGAGCCGGAGGACCTGGTGCTGGCCGTCTCCGCGGCCATCGCCGCGTATGAGGGACTCTAACCGTGAAACGTGAGACGTGAAACGTGAGGCGTAAGGAGAAAAGAGGGAAACCGTCACGCGTCACCCATCGGACGGCACGACCTAATCGATCGCTCACCGCGGCCAAGGCTCGTCCCGGCGGCCCGGGCTTCGGCGTCGAGGCGGCCCCTGGCAAGCGGCTGCTGATCACGGACGTCGCCCTGCGCGACGGGCACCAGTCCCTGCTGGCCACGCGCATGCGGACCGAGGACATGCTGCCGATCGCCCAGAAGTTGGATGCGGTCGGCTTCTGGTCGCTGGAGGTCTGGGGCGGGGCCACCTTCGACACCTGCCTCCGCTTCCTGAAGGAGGACCCCTGGGAACGGCTCCGGGCCCTGCGGGCGGCCATGCCGAACACCAGGCTCCAGATGCTCCTGCGCGGGCAGAACGTCGTCGGCTACCGGCACTACGCGGACGACGTGGTCGAGCGGTTCGTCGAGCGGGCGGCCGCCAACGGCATCGACGTGTTCCGGATCTTCGACGCGCTCAACGACGTGCGGAACATGGAGCGGGCCATCGGCGAGGTGCGGGCCTGCGGCAAGCACGTCGAGGCCTCCATCTGTTACACGGTCAGCCCGGTCCACAGCCTCGACCGCTTCGTGGACCTGGCCAAGAGGCTGGAGGACCTCGGCACCGACACCCTCTGCATCAAGGACATGGCCGGGCTGCTGGCCCCGGCCGACGCCTACCGGCTCGTCAAAAAGCTGAAGGAAGCGGTCCGGACGCCCGTCCACCTGCACAGCCACTACACCTCGGGGATGGCCTCCATGTCGGCCCTCATGGCGGTGCTGGCCGGGCTGGACATCCTGGACACGGCGATCTCCCCCCTGGCCGGCGGCACCTCCCACCCGCCCACGGAGACGCTCGTCGCCGCCCTGCGGAACACCCCCTACGACACGGGGCTGGAGCTGCCCAGCCTCGCGCCGATCGCCGACCACTTCCGCGGCGTCCGGAGGAAGTACCATCAGTTCGAGAGCGACTTCACCGGTGTGGACGCGGAGATCCTGACCTCCCAGATTCCGGGCGGCATGCTCTCGAACCTGGCCGCGCAGCTCGCCGAGCAGCAGGCGCTGGACAAGATGAAGCAGGTGCTCGACGAGGTGCCGCGCGTGCGGCAGGAGATGGGCTATCCCCCGCTCGTCACCCCGACCAGCCAGATCGTGGGCACCCAGGCCACGCTCAACGTGGTGACCGGCGAACGGTACAAGGTCATCACGAACGAAACCAAGAACTACTTCCTGGGCCTCTACGGGCGGCCCCCCGGTCCGGTCTGCGCGGAGATCGCGGCCCGGGCCATCGGGGACGAGGAGCCGATCAAGGGGCGGCCGGCCGACCGGCTGGAGCCCGAGCTGGACAAGGCGAGGCAGGAGCTGGCCGGCAAGGTCTCCTCCCCCGAGGACCTGCTGTCCTTCGCCCTCTTCCCCCCGGCCGCGCGCCAGTTCTTCGAGGAGCGGGAGAAGGGCGAGCTCAAGCCGGAAGCCCTGGAACCGCCGCCGGAGAAGGGGCCGGCCGTGGCGCACGAGCTCCACCTGGCGCCCATCGAGTTCAACGTCACCGTCCACGGCGAGACCTTCCACGTGCAGGTCTCCGGCTCGGGCCGCAAGGCCGACGGGCGGAAGCCCTACTACATCCGCGTCAACGACAAGCTGGAAGAGGTCTACCTGGAACCGCTCCAGGAGGTTCTGGCCGGGGTGCCCGAGGGGCCGGAGACGGGCAAAGCGGCGAAGCCCAAGCGGCCCAAGCCGGCCAAACCGGGCGACGTGGCCTCCCCGATGCCGGGCCGGGTCGTCAAGGTGCTGGTCGCCAGGGGCGACCGGGTCAAGCAGGGCGACCCGGTGCTGATCATCGAAGCCATGAAGATGGAGAGCCGGGTGCCGGCGCCGATCGGCGGGACGGTCGTCGAGCTCTACGTCAAGGACGGCGAGGACGTCAAAACCGACGAGACGCTGGTGCAACTGGAATAGCCCCCCGCCCCGCGCGCACGCCGAGCCATGCCCGCCCGCCTCCCCATCCTCCCGGCCTTCCCGCTCCTGATGCCGCTCTTCCTGACCGCCTGCGCCGCCCAGCCGGAGATGCCCCTCTGGTTCGATTCGATCCAGCGGCTGCCGATCAAGACCGTCATGGTGAACGGGGATCGGATCGCCTACCTGGACGTGGGAGCCGGGCCGCCGGTCATCCTCGTCCACGGCTTCGGCGGCTCCCTGTGGCAGTGGGAGTACCAGCAGGCCGCCCTCTCCGCCTCGCACCGCGTGATCACGCTGGACCTGCTGGGCTCCGGCCTCTCCGACAAGCCGGACATCGCCTACACGCCGACCGAGATGGTCGAGTTCCTGCGCGGCTTCATGGACGCCGTCGGCGTGCCGCGCGCCTCGCTGGTCGGCAACTCCATGGGTGGCGGGCTGGTCATCGGGCTGGCCCTCACCTACCCGGACCGGGCGGACCGGCTGGTGCTGATCGGCGGCCTGCCCGACCACGTCAAGGACCGGCTGGCCAGCCCCCTCATCAAACGGTCGGTGGAGACGAGCGCGCCCACCTGGCTCGTCCGGCTCGGCAACTGGCTGCTGGGCCGGGGCGTGACCGAGTCCGTGCTCAAGGAAATCGTGCACGACCACTCGCTCCTGACTCCGGCCGTGATCGAGCGGTCCTACCGCAACCGGCGGCAGCCCGGGCTGATCGCCGCGATCATGGCCATGCCCAAGAGCCTGCCCCTGTGGGAGGAGGGATTCGCCAAACGGTTCGGCGAGATTCGCCAGCCGACCCTGATCATCTGGGGCAAGGAAGACCGGGTCTTCCCGCTCCAGGCCGGCTGGGACCTGCACGCGGCCATCCCCGGCTCCACCTTCGCCTCGATCCCCGAAGCGGGGCACATCCCCCAGTGGGAGCGGCCGGACCTCGTGAATCCGGCCCTGCTGCGGTTCCTCCACTGAAGAACCGGCCGGCTCACCAACTCGCCTGCGCGCGCCCTTGACACAAGCCGGAATCCGTCGGAAGATACCGCCCGGAACGGACGCCAGGCCGCGCACGTAGCACGGAGGACGACCATGAACCCTTCCTTTCACTCCATACAGACCCTCGCGGTATCGGCCGCGCTGCTCATCACGCTCGGGTTCGGAGGCTGCACGTCCAAGGGCGGCTCCGAGACGGGCTTCATGTACAAGGACCTCCCGGTCGCGAAAGGGACCGCGGCCCCGGGGGACGGCAACTCGGTGACCTTCAAGGGGACGCCCATGGCCCTGGCCGGGCCGGGGATCAAGACGGGCGACCAGCTCCGGAGCGTGAAGGTCGCGCAGGGGGACCTCTCGCTGACGGACATCGCCGACACCAAGGGGAAGGTCCGGATCATCAGCGTCGTGCCCTCGCTCGACACGGTCGTGTGCGAGCAGCAGACCCACTACCTGAGCGAGAAGAACAACGGGCTGGACAAGGGCGCGGAGCTGATCACGGTCAGCGTGGACACCCCGTTCGCCCAGGCCCGGTTCGCCAAGGAAGCCAAGATCAAGAACGTGACGTTTTTGTCCGATTACAGAGGTGGGGATTTCGGCAAGACCTACGGGCTGCTGGTCAAGGACCCGCACTTCCTGGCGCGCGCCGTCCTGGTGGTGGACAAGGACAACGTCGTCCGTTACCTGCAGGTCACGCCGGAGCTGGCCCAGATGCCGGACATGGAAGCGGCCTTCCAGGCCGCGAAGGCCCTGACGAAGAGCTAATGGCTGATGGCCTATGGCTCCAAGCCTCTGACGCTCTTGTCTTGCCATATGCTATAAGCCATACGCTCTTATCTTTTTCTTAGGTGAGTCCCATGCTCCACTACGACATGCTGGTGATCGGGAGCGGCCCCGCCGGCCAGAAGGCCGCCATTCAGACCGCGAAGCTGCGCAAGCGCGTCGCGATCGTCGAGAAGGAGCCGCACGTCGGCGGCGCGTCGCTCAGCACCGGCACGCTGCCGAGCAAGACCCTCAAGGACGCCATCTACTACCTGCACGGCTTCAAGCTCCGGTCGTTCCCCAACATCACCTACTCGCTCAAGAAGAACTTCACGATGCGCGACCTGATGGCCCGCAAGGAACTGGTCGTCAAGAACGAGCTGGCCATCATCACGAACCAGCTCGAGCGGAACGACGTGGAGATCATCTCGGGGACCGCCTCGTTCGTGGACCCGCACACGGTGCAGGTGACCAAGCGGAACGGCCAGACGGAGACCCTCCAGGCCGACTACGTCGTGATCGCCACCGGCTCGCGCCCGCGCCGGGGGGACGGCATCCCGTTCAACGACCGGACGATCTTCGACTCGGACACGATCCTGGCCAACGACTCCATGCCCAAGACCATGGCGGTCCTGGGCGGGGGCGTGATCGGCTGCGAGTACGCCACCGTGTTCGCCTCCTTCGGCATCAAGGTCACGCTGGTGGACCGGCGGAAGGAGCTGCTCCGGTTCGTGGACCAGGAGGTCGTCCAGGCCCTGATCTACCGCATGCGGACCAACAACGTCACGGTCCAGTTGGGCGAGGAGATCATTGCCGTGAAGGAGGACGACCGCGGACGGGCCGTGACGACGCTCAAGAGCGGCAAGACCATCGTAACCGACACGCTCCTCTACTCGATGGGCCGCTCCTCGAACAGCGAGGAGCTGAACCTGGACGCCATCGGAATCAAGACCGACAAGACCGGCCTCATCAAGGTCAACGAGCACTACCAGACCGACGTCCCCAACGTGTACGCGGCAGGCGACGTGATCGGCTTCCCCGGCCTGGCCTCCACCTCCATGGAGCAGGGCCGGCTGGCCGCCTGCCACGCCTTCAACGTCAAGCAGTCCTCGCTGCCCAAGATCATGCCCTACGGCATCTACACGATCCCGGAGATCTCGACCGTCGGCAAAAGCGAGGAGGAGCTGACCGAGAACGGCATCCCCTACGAGACCGGCCGGGCTTTCTACAAGGAGATCGCCCGCGGGCAGATCTTCGGCGACGTGGACGGGCTGCTGAAGCTCATCTTCCACCGGGACACGCTGCACCTGCTCGGCGTCCACATCATCGGGGAGGGCGCGACTGAGCTCATCCACATCGGCCAGGCCGTGCTGACCTACGGCGGCACCGTGGACTTCTTCGTCCACAACGTCTTTAACTACCCCACCCTCGCCGA
Source organism: Nitrospirota bacterium (assembly GCA_040757595.1). Lineage (NCBI taxonomy): Bacteria > Pseudomonadati > Nitrospirota > Nitrospirota bacterium. The sequence continues at coordinate 204,605 of JBFLWP010000001.1, forward strand.
GTGCTACCGCACCGCGGCCTTGGACGGCATCAACCGCCTCGGCCGCAATTAAAGGACCGGCCTTGTCGTTCTCCGCGCACCTGCGCAAGCTCGCTCGGCCCGTCTGGGACGCGCAGCTCGCCCACCCCTTCGTCCTCGCCCTCGGCAAGGGCACGCTCCCTGCCAGGAAGTTCAAGTATTACATCCTCCAGGACGCCCGGTTCCTGGAGGACCTCTCGCGCGTGTTCGCGGCTGGCGCGCAGAGGGCGCCGGACGCCGAGTCGCGCCTGCGCTTCGCGAAGCTGGCGGAGGAGACGGTCGTCGTCGAGCGGAGTCTGCACGAGAGTTACGGCAAGCGTTGGAAAATGACGCCCCGGGACATGGCCTCCGTCCCGATGGCCCCGACCAACTACGCCTACACGCGGCACATGCTGGCAGTGGCGGCGGCCGGCACGGCGGCGGAGATCACGGTGGTCGCCCTCCCCTGCGCCTGGATCTACTGTGTGGTGGGGCAGCACCTGTTGCAACACGGCCCGCCGAAGGCCGGCCATCCCTACCGGGACTGGCTCCTGCTCTACGCCTCGCCGGAGTTCGCCGAGGTGCAGCGGTGGATGCGCGCCAGGGTGGACGAGTGGGCGAAGGAGGCGAGCCGGGCGGAGCAGCGGCGGATGGAGGAGGCCTTCCTGATCAGCTCGCGGTACGAGTGGATGTTTTGGGAGATGGCGTGGAACGAGGAGGAGTGGCCGGTGTGAAGAACCGGCGCGGGCTGGCCGGGGCCTCCCTGCTCAGAAGCTGCGGCTCGACCGCACTAAGCGCCGCCTCCTGCTCACCTGCGGAACTCGCCGGCATGCCGCTTCGCGAAGCCGGCTCAAACAGTCCTCGGCACGGCTAGGAAGCCGCCGCATCTGCTCGCTAAGTCGCGGTGCCCTCGCCTCCGCATTCGCGAGTCGGCCTCCGGCCAGCCCGCTAACGGAAGAGAACCGGCCAAGGAGTGGGAGAGAGGATTGCAAGAGTGGGCTGCGAGCCTTACATGATGCCTTTTCCCCTCGCCCCTTGCAGGAGAGGGCTAGGGTGAGGGGGGGGCATGGACCGAAGATTCTTCGTATAGCATCACTTTGCCAAGATGGAAGCTCTTGAGACCATTTGAAGATTTCTTGCAGGACGTTCATTCTTGTCCCTCGGTCCTGCGTCTAATGCGATTCGTGCCAGAGGAGGTAGGCCAGGGCGCCGGGGAGGATGGCGCCGAGGACGCTGGCCCACATCGGGATCACCTTTCCGGCGACGACGACCTCCCAGCCCAGGATGAGGCGCAGGAGGTGCGTCAGCGAGACGAGCGCGAAGACGGCCACCGCGACGGTCGTCACCGGTTTCATGACGGAGGTCCCCGCCTCACCGCCGCCCGGCATCAGTCGAACACCAGGTTGTGGGAGAGATACTGTTCCGACGCGCGTCTCCTCCGCCGAAGCGGCGCTTACTCTAGTACGCCGAACCCTAAGAAAAAGCAACAGCCCGGCCGTTGACCGGGCGTAATCATGCGCCGGCGTGACTAAGCCATTCACGCATGATATAAGGGAAGGGTCCGTTTGACGTTGGTGCAGGAACACTGCGAGGTCAAGCGATGCGATATTCGGTTTTCCTGGAGCCGGTGAAGGAACCGGAGTTTGAAGGCTACTACTACGCCCGCGTTCCCGCCCTGGATTTGACCACGCATGGGAAAGGCGTTGAGGGCGCTCTGGCCGCTGCGAAAGAATTGACGGCAGCCTGGATTGCGGAAAAGCGCGCGCACGGCGAACCCGTCCCCGTCGAATCCCAGTCAGTCGTCACGCACATCGAGATTCCGGATGCCCTTCTCAGCGCGTGAGGTCTTGGCCAAACTCCTCCGAGCCGGCTTTGAAGAAGTCAGACAGTCCGGAAGCCATAGAATCCTGCGCCATCCCGATGGGCGACAAACCTACGTCGCCATGCATCCCGGCACGTTGCCGACCGGAGCGTTCCGAAAGATCCTCAAACAAGCCAGATTGACTGAAGAGCAATTCCGAGAGTTGTAAGGCGGGCAGCGTGAGTCCGGAACGGCTGCGCCACCATGACGCCGAAACAGATAGGGCTGAACCTCGGCGGGCTGATCGTCCTGATCGGCCTGCTCGCCGGCTGGTACTGGCAGTCCACCGGAGCGCGGGCGGTGCCGGCCCTGATCGAATCGCTTAGGCAGGAAGAGCCGGACCGCCGGATCATGGGCGCCCAGGCGCTGGCCTCCATCGGCCCGGCCGCCAAACCCGCCGTGCCCGCCCTGATCGAGCAGGCCCTCCACGATCCCGTCGAATATGCCGGCGTCGAAGCGGCCCAAGCCCTCAAGACGATTGACCTGCCCGCGGCCAGAAGGGTGACGGCCGCCTATCTCCCCGCCCTCGCGGACCGGGACCCTCAGGTGCGGCGGAAAGCCTGCGCCGTGCTGGCCGGCCTGGGGCCTGTGGCCAAGCCGGCCGTGCCTGCGCTGATCGCCGTGCTGCAGGACCAGGACGATTTGGTCCGGGACCGGGCCGTCCGCGCCCTCGGCAGCATCGGCATCCCGGCCGGCCTCGTGCTGCCCGCCCTCACCCAGGCCCTGCAGGATAAAGCTTGGCAGATCCGCTACGCGGCCGTCACGGAGTTCGCCTTTTCCACCGCGGCGCCCGACGCGGCCCTTCCAGCTCTCACACATCTCTTGCACGACGAGAATAAGAGCACGGGCGCGCTGGCTCAATCCGCCGTGGACCGGGCGAAGCGCGATCGGCAGAGTGAAGTGGCCTCGTTCACGAGCATGTTGCAGCTCGGACAGAGCCGGCCCTACGTCCTCCACCAACTGGCCAAGCTGGGGCCGGAGGCGGCCGAATCGGTGCCGGCGCTGATTCCGATCCTGAAGGACGAGGTCGCCCTGCACCGGTACCTGGCGGCTGAAGCCTTGGGGGCGATCGGACCCTCCGCGAAGGACTCCATGCCGGCTCTGAACGAATTGTTGGAGGACGACGATCCCGTGGTCCGCGACAGCGCCGCCGAGGCCTTGAAGGCCATCGCCGGCCCGGTCGGGCATGCAGGAGGCTGACCCGGATGGCGGAAGGGAACAGCCGCCTCACCGTCTTGACGATCGCGCTCTACTGGGGTGGCGTCGGCCTGGGCCTGACCCTGCCCTGGCTCATCCACCTGGGCCATGAGGTCTACGGCCGGAACGTTCCGCTCCGGACCGCGCTCCAGCGTTTCGGCATGGAGCTCCTCGCGCCCGGGTACAATCTGTTTCTGGTGGGCGTATTCAACGCCGTGCCGTTCGTCCTCCTGTCGGTCTTCCTCCTGTTTCACCTCGGCACGGCACCGCCGCACGGAGCCGTCACGGTCGCGCGTCGCGTCGCGGGGGTCGCCGGCGCCTGGCTTGCGGCGCTCGGGCTCTCCCTGTGGGTCCACCTGTCCCTCGCCCTCCACCCGGACGCGCAGGGGGCCCTGGCCGTTCTGTTCCTCCCCTTTTACGTCTTCCTCCTGATGCTTGCCGGCTATGGCTGCGGCCGTCTGATCAGCCGGCTCTGGGCGCACTGAGCCTCGTCAGCTTCAGTCGAAGCCCCCGCCCACCCATCGAGGCCGACCGTCCCTCCCTTGTGTTCCTGCCACATTTTGCACAGGAATGTACGCTCATTCGTCTCGCGACGCCCATTCCTGGCTCACGACGAGGTAAATCCTGTTGGTTTCATTACGTTCTTGCCCCATTGCACAGGTTGCTCGTGGCACAAGAATTGATTGCGCAGTCTTCCTCGATCCGTATCACTTGCGGCGGCATCTCATCGTCGGTGTCATCAATTCGGAGGTCAGGCATGGAGGAGCTGCGCAAACATCCGCGGATGCAGGTGCATTTCGCCATTTCATTTGCCGGCATGCAGACGGAGGGGAAGGGAACGGTCACGGACCTCTCCCTGGGAGGGTGCGGAGTCGAGTGCGACCGGAGCATGCCCAAGGGGACGCGCCTGTCCCTGTCCATCAGCGCCCCGGACGAACCGACGCCGATCCAGGTGGCGATCGGCGTGGTCCAATGGTCGCTGGGACGACGGTTCGGTCTGCAGTTCCTCAGCCTGAGCGACGCGGCGAGGGCGCGCATTCAGCGGCTCGTGCAGCATCCATCTTGATCGGTCCGGCGGCGGGACGCTCGCGGGTGGACGCTTAACGAGACTTCTTGGGCGGCTTGCGCTGGGCCCCGTCCGATTCGCCCAGACGGGCTTTGAGGCGGGCGATCTCCACTTCCTGGTCTTCCAGCTTTTCCTTCAACCGCTCGATCTCCTCGCGCAATCTCTCCACCTGCGCCTTCAGGTCCCCGTCGCCTGCCGGAGCCGTCGGCGCCGGCAGGGTCGTGCTGGCCATGAACGTCGGCAAGTCGAGGACGAGCGCGGCGGCGGGCGTCCCGCCATAGCCGGCCGGCCAGCTCTCCGCCGACGAGACGACCGCCTTCGGCGGGTTGAACCCCAGGGTCTTCCCGGTCCGCTTGAGGGCTCGGAGCGGATGGGCCCTGACCTGTTTCAGCCCGTCCGATCCGGAAGCGACCGGCTCTCGGTGGTTGGCGATGACCACGTGCAGGAGTTGGTCCTTGAGGAAGAGCCCCCCGGAGGTGACCGTCTGGCCCCCGCCTGCCTGCCGGGCGACCGCAAACACGATCCATTCGGGAGGGCCGGCCATTTGAAAGGCCCGTCTGACGCCGGGAGCCAGGAGGCGGGCTTCGTCCGGCGAGAAGACCGGCTCCGGAGGGGGGACCTTCTCCAGGAGCCCCGCCCGTTCTTCCACGAGGAGCCGGCCCAGCATGGCCTCCAGGTCCCCGTCCGCCCAGACCGCCGGATGGTCGTTCTTGACCTCGGCGACCCCGGCCGGATCGGCGTAGGCGTCCAATCTGATCAGGAGGGCCGGCTCGTTCTGGACGTCCCGCGAGACGAGCGCGGGCCCGGCGCAGCCGAGGCAGGCCAGCAGCACGGAGCAGACGAGCAGGCGCGCGGTCATGGATCGCTTTCCCCTCTCCCGAACGGCCTCGTGACTTATACACGGATTCGCCCGAACCGGCAATCGTCCGGGAAACTCTTTACTGTCGGAGGGCAATTCGTATAAATATGCACCCGTTGCCATACGCTTGTCGGGTACGGTCACAGCGAGATGACACATGAAGCAGGTCCTGACCATCGCCGGGTCTGATTCGGGGGGCGGGGCCGGCATCCAGGCGGACCTCAAGGCCATGTCGGCCAACGGGGTCTACGGCCTGTCGGTGATCACCTCGATCACGGCGCAGAACACCAAAGGGGTGACGGCGGTCCACGACCTGCCAGCGGCCATCGTCGAGGCGCAGTTGGACGCGATCTTCGACGACTTCGAGGTGGCCGCGGTGAAGACCGGCATGCTGTCCTCCGCCGCGATCGTGGAGACGGTGAGCCGGAAGCTCAAACAGTACCAGGCCGCCAACCTCGTGGTGGACCCGGTCATGGTGGCCAAGAGCGGCCATCCGCTTCTGCAGCAGGACGCGGTGGACCATCTGCTGGCGTCGCTCGTTCCCTTGGCGCTCCTCGTGACGCCCAACGTCCACGAGGCGGAACGGCTCTCCGGCCTCACGATCGCCTCGCTGGCCGACGCCCGGCAGGCGGCCAAGGCCATCCACAAGCTGGGCTGCCGGCACGTCCTGATCAAGGGCGGGCACCTGCTGGCCGAAAAGGGCACGGACCTGCTCTACGACGGCCGGTTCTTCAACGTCTTCAAGGGCGAATTCATCGAGACGCCCCACACCCACGGGACCGGCTGCACCTACGCCTCGGCCATCGCCGCGCAACTGGCCAAGGGGAAGTCGGTCCCGGAGGCGGTCCAGACGGCCAAGCAGTACGTGACCGAAGCGATCCGCCACGGCCTGGCCATCGGCCACGGCAGGGGTCCGACGAACCACTTTTATTTCCTGACCGGACAGTAACCCATGGGATTCCGACCGCCGCTCTTCTTCGTGACCGGCTTCTTCTGGCTGCTGCTCTCCGCCGCCCTCGGCCTCGCCCTCTTCCTTGGCATGCTGACGGGCAAGCCGCTCCCGCCCGTCCTCCGCGTGCTCCACGTGCACGGCGCGCTCGTGGGCGGGGTGGCCCAGATGATCCTTGGGGGGCTGCTGGGGTTCATTCCTCCGCTCCTGTTGACCGGCCGTGACCGGCCCGAGTCCCACCCGGGCCTCTTCGCCACCGTCAACCTGGGGGCGGTCGGCATGCTGGCCGGCTTCGGATTGGGGCGGCCGTTGCTCGTCGGGGCGGCCGGCCTGCTGATCGTCCTGTCGTTCCTCGCCGTGCTGGGCGACGCGGTCCGCCAGGCCAGGGCCAGCCTGGTCTCGCCGCCGCTGGGCCTCTGGTTCTACGGGGTGGCACTCGTCGCGCTCCTTCTGGGGCTGGGCATGGGCGAGGCGATGGCACTGCAGTTCCTCCCCTCCACCCTGCCGGGGCAGGGCCGGCTCGCCCACATCCACCTGAACCTCCTGGGCTTCGTGACCCTGACGATCATCGGCACCATGCACACCCTCTACCCCACGGTGCTGAACGCGCCGCTCTTCAGCCCCCGCCTGGCCCGCTGGACCTTCTTCCTGCTCCCGGCCGGCATCGCCGTGCTGATCGGAGGCTTTCTCGCGACGCTCGTGCCGGTCCAGATCGCGGGAGGCGCGATCCTCGTCGCCGGCACCCTCCTCTACGCGGCCAACATCCTGCAGACCTGGCTGCGCGCGGGACGTCCGAGCCAGGCCGCGTCGGATCATTTCCTGCTGGCCACGTTCTTCCTCTTCGTGGCGGTCGTGGCCGGCGTCTTCGTCTCGATCAACTCCCTCTGGAACCCGCCGGCCCTCCCGTTCGGCAAGCTGCACCTGATCGCTTACACGCATCTGGCCCTGGTCGGCTTCGTCCTGCAAACGGTCATGGGCGCGCTCTCGCACCTGCTCCCGATCGCCCTCGCCGTCGGCCGCGTGAAGAGCAACAAGAGGCGCGGGGCATACCTGGCTGAGCTGACCGCCCAGGTCCAGTCCTGGCACGCCGTGCAACTGGGCGCGCTCAACCTGGGCATCATCGGCCTGGCCCTGGTCGCCACGCTGGTCTGGCAGTTCAACATGAGCGACCTGCCCGTCCGGATCACCGGCTGGATCAGCGCCGGCCTGCTGGGGTTGAGCCTGACGCTCTTCGGCTCCAAAGTCATCCGGCTCCTGCTGACGCAGCCGCCCGGCCAGACGACCGACTAGTTCGTCGAGCGATTCTGTTACAATGTCCGTCATGGAAGAGCCCCTCGTCTTTCGCGATCCGGACGGCCACCGGGTGTCCGCGGTACTGGCCGCCCCGTCCCCCTCCACCGATCGGGCGGTCGTCCTCTGTCACGGGTTCCTCTCCAACAAGAACAGCACGACGAACCGGACGCTGACCGCCGAGCTCCTCCCGAAGGGGATCGCCACCTTCCGGTTCGACTTCTTCGGTCAGGGCGAGAGCGAAGGACCGTTCGAGCAGACGACCGTGAGCAGGGCGGTTGGCCAGGCGCTGACGGCGCTGGACCTGGTCGCCTCACGTGGCTACAAACGGATCGGTTTGGTCGGGTCCAGCTTCGGCGGGCTCGTGGCGATCCTGGCGGCCGGCCGGTGGACCGGCCGGGGCGCCAGCCTGGCCTGCCTGGGCCTGAAGTGTCCGGTGCCGGACTTCGAGGAGATGCTCCGGCTCGAGTTCGGCCCGGAGGGCCTGGTGGAATGGAAGAAGACCGGCACCATCCCGGACGTGACCGGCGGGCCTGGGCGCGTCAAGCTCCACTATGGCTTCTATGAGGACTGCGCCAGGCATCGGGGCTACGAGGCGGCCCCGGGCGTCAAGGTCCCGACGCTGATCGTGCAGGGCGAGAAGGACGAGTACGCCTCTGTGGTGGATCAGAGCCGGAGGCTCTTCGAGGCGCTGCCCGGTCCGAAGGAGCTGCACGTCCTCCCCGGCGCCGACCATGGCTTTTCCAAGCCAGAAGATTTCCGGACGATGGTCACGCTCCTGGTCGGGTGGATGATCAGATACCTGCAGGCGGACGACCGGTAGGTAGGAACGGAGCGCAAAGGAACCTCGAGATGCCGATACTGAGCGAGGAACGGCTGGAGACCCTGAAGATCCTCTACCCCTGGTACAAGGAGGAGATCTACAGACGGAGGGAGCAGATGATGCGCCTGACCGCCTTCGCGAGCGCCTTCCTCGTGCTCCTGCTCGTCACGATGCTGGCGGTGCCGGCCCAGCCCCACCCGGACGTCACCCACAAGCTCTTCGCGATCTCCGGGGTGGCCCTCTTCTGCGGCGTCTTCGCCTACCTCATTCTCCAGCAGCGCAACCGCCACCGGATGGCGAAGCAGGCGCTGATCGAGATCGAGCGGGCCATGGGGCTCTTCGAGGACGGCTTCTACGTGGAAGGCAAGCCGCTCTATCCCGAGGAGTGGCAGACCTCCTGGCTCGGCGACCGGAGCATCGTCGTCTATCTGACCGTCCTGGCCGCCCTCACCGTCCTCGTCATCGCCTCCGTCCTCGCGAGGCCGTGATGGGTGATCGGTGATGCGTGATGGGTGAGAAGAGAGGCGGTACCGGCCTGCGTCTTTCTCGTCACCCATCACCGATCACCCGTCACCGACTTCGCGCAGCGGAAGCCCGTGTAGCTGTTCCTCGTGCCCGGCGGCAATTTGAAGCGCCCGTAGGTCAGCAGATACTTGGGCAGTTCCGACCATGACCCTCCCCGCAAGACCTTCAACTGGCCCTGCTCCGGTCCGGTCGGGTTCCGCTCCGGACTCTGTTCGTAGTAGCTCCCGTCGTACCAGTCCTGCACCCACTCCCAGACGTTCCCCGCCATGTCGTCGAGCCCGTAGGGACTCCGGCCCTTCTCGTAGTGGCCGACCGGCATGAGGGCCTGGCTGTAGCTGAACCTAGCGCCCAGCGCATGGTTCGCCAGCTCCGCCGTCGGCGGCTGGTTGCCCCAGGGAAAGTTGCGGCCGTCCGTCCCGCGGGCGGCCTTCTCCCACTCCGCCTCGGTCGGCAGGCGATTCCCCGCCCAGCGGCAGTAGACGTCCGCGTCCTCCCAGTCCACGCCGATCACCGGCCGGTCCCCGTGGAGGTTCGGGTTCACCGTCTCCCACAGCCAGGGCGGCGTCCGGCCGGTCGCCGCGAGGAAGCGCGCATACTGGCTGGTCGTCACCTCGTGCCGGTCCATCGCATAGGCGTCGAGCCAGACCCGGTGCCGCGGCCGCTCGTCCTCCAGCCCGGCCATCCCGTCCACACCCATCCAGAACCAGCCGGCCGGGATGGGAATCATAGGGGCATCGTCACCCTGACTTGGCGCTGGTTCCTTCTTCAGCTTGCGCAGCCGGTCGAGCTGCGCGTCGGCCGGAAGCACGGTCAGCGTCAGGAACGCCACGAGCGTCGCGGCGAAGAGTGCCAAGCCGATGAAGGGAGTCTTGCGAGAGGCGTCCAGACCTGTTGCCGGCTGACAGATCCAGCCAGAATGCGATCTCACCAGCACTTATGAGCCCTGCCCTTTGGGAGCATCCAACACCTCGCGGATTTTGGCAGCTAGGACGTTCGACCGAAACGGCTTCTGCAAGAACGCCGCGCTCGCCTCCGAGATGCCATGACGGAGCACGACGTCGTCCGTATAGCCGGACATGAACAGGACCCGCATGTCCGGCCGAAGGGTCGCGGCCCGTTCAACCAGGACCCGTCCGCTCATATCGGGGATCACGACGTCGGTCAAAAGGACATGGACAGGCTCTTTGCCGGTCTCGCAAAGCTGGAGCGCCTGTTCTCCACTGGCAGCCGTGAGCACGCGATACCCCAATCCTTCCAGGAGGTCGCACAGGAACTCCCGGACCAGCACGTCGTCTTCGACGAGAAGGATCGTCTCCGTGTGGCTCGTCTCGACAGCCGGCGGGCCGGCAGCTTTCTCCGTCTGCAGGCTCCCTGCAGCGCGAGGGAGCAAGACCGTGAACGTCGTGCCCCGTTCGGGAGAACTGTCCACGTCTATGGTCCCCCCACCTTGGACGACGATACCGTACACCGTTGCCAGCCCCAGCCCCGTCCCCTTGCCCCGTTCCTTCGTCGTGAAAAACGGCTCGAAGAGGTGCGCTTTGGTTTCCGCATCCATGCCGAGTCCGGTGTCACGGACCGTCAGGCACACGTAGGGCCCGGCGGGCAAGTCGCCCTGACCAGGGCCAGCCCCGCCCTCGCTCAGCGTGATCGCCGTGCCGATCGTGAGGGTGCCGCCTTGGGGCATGGCGTCGCGGGCGTTGACCGCCAGGTTCATCAGGACCTGCTCGACCTGTCCTGGATCGGCTTTGACAAGACAGGGTCGCGGCTCGAGGTTTGCCACCAGGCGAATGTTCTCCCCGATCAGGCGCCGGAGCATCGGGGTCAGCCCGGAGACGGCCGCGTTCATGTCCAGGAGCCTGGGCTGGATCACCTGCTTCCGGCTGAAGGCCAGGAGCTGGCTGGTCAGGGATGCCGCCCGATCGGCCGCCTGCCTGATCCCCTCGACGGATCGCCGATGTCGGTCGTCGGCGCCCAAGGCCTTGAGCAGTCGCTCGCTGTGCCCGATGATGACGGTCAAGAGGTTGTTGAAGTCGTGGGCCACCCCTCCCGCCAAGCGTCCGACCGCCTCCATTTTCGCCGCTTGACGCAGATGCTCCTCCAACCGTTTCCGCTCGGTGATGTCGCTGAACGAACCGGACATGCGGACGGGCTGCCCCTCTTGATTCCAGATGGCTTGCCCTCGGGCCGCGAACCAGCGACACTCGCCGTTCTTGGTGAACATCCGATATTCGATGTCGTACGGGACCCGCCGTTCCAGATGGTTGCGCAGCGCGGTGAAGACTCGCTCCCGATCCTCGGGATGCAGCCGTGACGCCCAGCTCGCGATGACGTTCTCGAATTCGTCGTCCGCATACCCCAGGAGCTCCTTGAACCGGGGGGAGTAATAAATCGGATTGCCGGGCGCGAAGGGGTCGCCCGGCACGGCCCATGCATCCCACAGGCCGTCCCGGGACCCCTGGACGGTCAGCTCGAACCGCTCGATGCTCTTGCGGAGCGCTTCCTCTCCCCGCTTGTGCTCGGTGATGTCGGCGAGCAGCCCGATCGTGCTGATCACGTTGCCGTTCGCATCACACAGCGGGGCAGCCCAAAGGGCAAGGTCTATCATCGTGCCGTCCCTCCTGCGACGGCGGATTTCCACTCCTTCCAGAAACTTCCCGCGCATCGCGGACTCCCACAGGGTGTCGGACTCGTCCCGCTTGTCGTCGGGCACGTAGGGGAGCGGTCGGCCCAGGACCTCCTGCTCGGTCCACCCGAAGATGCGCCGGGCTGCTGCATTCCAGGTCGTGACGTTGCCGTCGGCGTCGAGGGCGATGAAGGCCAGCGGGGAGGCCTGAATGATGGTCTGGAGATCCCGCGAAGACTTCTCGAGCGCCTCTTCGAGTCGTTTTCGCTGCGTGATATCCTCTGCGATCCCCGCGATGCGGTAGACGGCCCCGGAGTCGTCCCTGATCGGAAACGCCCGATCCCAGATCCAGCGCAGCGATCCGTCGGGACGAACGATCCTGTACTCCTCGTCATAGTCCCCGGTGACCTGCTTCGACAGAGCTGCCCGGAGAACCCGATCCCGGTCCTCGGGATGGATCGCGTCGAGCCATGTGCGCGGTGCGGCATAGAGGCTTTCACAGGAGCGGCCCCAGACCTCCTCATAGCCCGGGCTGATGTAAATCATCCGGTTCTTTTCCGGATCGGTCATCCAGAAAACGTCCCGGATGTTCTCTGCAAGCTGTCGGAACCGCTCCTGGCTTTCCTGCAGGACCCGCTCCCCACCCGCATGTTCTCGTTCATGCACGGTTCGGCCCGCGCGGGCCTTCAGCAGCCGCTCCAGGTCGGCGACCCGTTTCCTCAAGCGATCGAGCTCGGCCCGCTCTTCTCCGGCGCTCATGGCTGTGTCGCTCAATAGATCCGCCCGCATACGACCCAATGGCGGTCGTCAATGACTTCGATCAGGAGCCGGCTGAGGTTCAGCTCGGCCAGTTGGGCCGCGACCTCGTCTTCCGTGAAGGCGGCCAGGAGCGAGTTGTAGAAGTCCCGGCGGAGGATCGCCGGCTCGTCGGCCGCGTAACAGTCCACGATCGCCTGGGCCTCCTCCGGAGACTCGGGCCGGAGCAGGTCCATGACGAGCACGGGCGCGCCTGGCCTGGCCAGTTGCCTGACCCGATACCAGAACTGGAGCGGATTGGGAACGTGGTGCAGGAGGCTGTTGGAGACGACCGCGTCGGCCGGCTCCGGAAGCGCGAGGGTCTGGAATCGCTCGCAGCGCAGCGCGATCCGATCCGCCAGCCCCGCCGCCCGGACCGCCTCCTGCGCCAGTGTAATCATGGCCGGCGAGGCATCCACGCCGGTCAGCCGGCACTCGGGCAGGCTTCGGGCGAAGCGGATCGGAATGTCGGCCGGGCCGCAGCCCAGATCCACCAGGTGACCTTGGGTCAGTTCCGGATAGACTTCCAGGAACCGGTCCACGAACCCCTGGTTCTCTTCCGCGAAATCGGCATTGGCGTAGGCCCTGGCCTGCTCCGGATCGTCCATCAGCTCCGGCTCAAGTACGCGCGATATCATCGGCAACCCAAGAGCGTATGGCCTATAGCCTATGGCTTATGGCAGGAGCTTCATGTTCGAGCCATACGCTATACGCCATACGCCATTAGCCCTTTGCCTCCTCGATCGCCACCGGATCGCCCGTTCGTACGAGCCCTTCCGTCAGCACCTTGGCGTAGAGCCGGCTCCAGCCAGGATGTTTCTTCTGTGAAATCCGATCGAAATTTCCGTCCTTGAACCAGCAGCCGTTCTGCCGGCAGGGATCCGTGTAGCTGGTGATCTCCAGCCGCACGTCCTTCCCGACCTTCAGCCGATCCCCGGGCTTGAGGCGGCTCCAGTCCAGTCCCGCGATCGTCAGGTTCTCTCCGGCGCTGCCCGGCGCGATCGCGTGGCCCTCGGCCCGCAAGGCTTCGATCCATTCCAGGGAGTAGAGACAGACCGCCCGATCCGGCCCCCCGTGAAACAGACGGCTCCTCTGCCTGTCCCCTTCTACTCCCTTTTCAGTGACGCGGGCCTCGGGCACGGGACGCTTCGGCACCCCGCCCTTGGAGACGTTGATCTGGTGCACGTGCGGAGCGGTCGGTGTCGTCTCGCGTTTCGTCACGATGTCCCCTCACGGGAGTCGCCCCCTTCGCAGGATTCCGGCGCGATCAGTTCCAGAGCCAGCCAGCCCTCCTGCTCCCGGCTCTTCCGGACCAGGCCGCCGACCGAGGCGAAAGCCGCCGCGACCTCCGCCCGGTCCTCGGCCAGCAGCCCGGACAAAAGGAGCCGGGACCCGGACCGGAGATGCCGCTCGAAGGTCTTGACCGAATTCAGGATCGTCCCACGATCCAGGTTCGCCAGCACCAGGTCGTATCCGCGTCCTTCGCCGTTCGTCGGGTCGTCGAGCGCGGCGACGCGCAGCTCCAATTCATCCCCGAATCCATTGAGGGCCGCATAATCCTTCGCGCAGGCGATGGCCACCGGATCGTGATCGAGGCCCAGCGCCGATTTGGCGCCGAGCTTGAGCGCGACCATCGCCAGGATGCCGCTGCCGGTCCCCGCGTCCAGCACCGACTCCCCGCCACGGACGCCTTGTTCCAGCCATTCCAGCAGCATCCGCGTGGTCGCATGATGGCCGGTGCCGAAGGCCTGCCTGGGGTCCAGGATGATCTCGATCTCGCCCGGTCGCAAGGTCGCAGCTTCCCACCTGGGCCGGACGACGAGGCGGGACCCGATGCGGAGCGGCTTGACCGAGCGGGCCCAGCGCTCGTTCCAGTCCTCGGCCGGCAGGGTGCCGACGGTGACCGGACCGGACGCAGCCGGAGCCAGCCGGTGCAGGGTCCGCTTCAATTCGGCCAGCCGGTCCCCGCTCCAGCGGTCGGCCGGCCAGTAGAGCCGGACGACTCCGTCTTCCTCCCAGGCCCCGGTCACGCCAGGGTCTCCCAGCAGGCTGAGCAATTCAGCTCCGTCCACCGGAGCCGATATCCGGACTTCGATCCACTCCTGTCCCATGGCCCTTGCGGGCGTATCATAACAGGCTCGAAGGCCGGACGCACCGCCATGCGGCCCAGTTCCCGGCTTGACAGGTCTGGGGCAACCTGTTAGCTTGCCCCCGGTTCGCGGTCCTGCGTGACCGGCGATTCAGGAGGTCGTCATGAAAAGTGTCATTGTGACAGCTCTCCGCCTGTTGCCCGTCCTGGCGCTGGCCTTCACCCTGCCCGCCTGCACGACCAAGGGCACGATCAAGGCCACGACGGATCCCACGACCGACATCCTGTCCAGCACGAGCGGCAAGACCTGGTTCACGGAAGACGGGTTGGTGAAGGACGAGTACAAGGCCGAAGCCTTCGCCTCGTTGAACTATGAGAACTTGAAGCAAGACATGGCGATCGGACGGGGCGAGTACCTGGCCTCACTGGGCACGTTGTTGGCCGTGCCTCAGTCCCGGCAGCCTGAGTTCTTCGCGCTGACGCAGGAGAAGTATCAGACGCTCTTCCGCTCGGACCGCACGACGCCGGGCGAGATGTTGGCGGCCTTGCGGAGCGAAGTCCTGTCCAGCCCGACCCTCAGATAACGTCTCTCGCCACTCCCGGCCGCACGTCTTCGGCACGATCCCGGTCGTCGGTCGTGCCGGAGCGGACCGGAACTCCGTCTCGGAACAGGACGAAGTTGGAGGGAACCGCCGGGACGCGCGGCCCGGGCAGGATGATTCCGACCAGGTTCAGGGGGTCCGCCGCCGAGATCCGGATCTCCTGCCGCTGGACGCCCAGTCGCCTCATGGCCCGGAGCGATTCCACCGCCTCCGGCAGCGCGAACTGCTCGCCGACGAACCCGCTGACGAACCGGCCCCCGCGCACCTCGCCGCGCAGCTCCATCCGCCGATACTGGACCAGCAGGTCGCGCCAGGCGACCGGGAGGGATTCGCGCCCCAGCAGGTCGCGGAACACCACCCCGTAGCGCCGCAGCAGTTGCCGGGCGAGCGGCTCCGAAGCGGTGATGGGTGACGGGTGATGGGTGACGATGGGTCGCAGCAGCGACCAGCGGCCGGCTCCGTACCTGGGTCGTCTGGCCCGTTCCCTTCCCTCCGCTCGCCGGCGTCGCGGGTCCAGCAGGGCCCGGAGATTGTCGAACCCGTCGGCCGTGACCAGCCCGGCCGCCGTCAGCTCCCAGAGCCCCTCCTCCACCTGGGACGCCAGGTGCCCCGTCGCCTTCGCCAGGTCGGCGAAGAAGCTCGCTCCGCGCGTCGCCAACTGCCGTCGGAGATCCAGGGCGACCGGGCTGAGCGCCGTTTCCGATCCCTGGAGCCCGGCCGGTCCGGACCAGCGGAGCAGCCACTCGGCGTCGTCCCTGGGAAAGAGACCGATCGGCGCAAGGCTGGTCGGCACGACCCGATTGAGCCGATTGGGCCGTCTGGCCCGACCGGGCTCCGGCTGATCGCGCGCCTCCGATTCCAGACGCGGATGGGGCGTCAGCCTGCCCCAAGTCACCTGCCCGCCCAGGCAGAGCCGGTCGAGCAGGTCCGGCTCGTACTTGGACACCCGCAGGGGCAGGATCGCCCGCTCCCAGGAGGAGGCGGCCGCTTCGAATCCGGCCAGTTGCCGAATGACCTCAAGCAAGCCGGCCTCCCCGTGCAGCCGCGCGCCTGACGAGAGATGCTGCCACTGGAACAGGAACTTCATGAAGTCCGCGGCCGTGACCGGCTCGATCTCGCGCCGCAAGGTACCGATCGTCAGGCGATGGACACGGGCGAGGAGCCGGCGGTCGCACCACTCTTTTTCAACAGGCACGGGGCAAGAGGCTGGGGGCACGGGGGTAGATCCTTCTAAACTCCTTGTCGCCTCTCGCCCCGCGCCTCGCGCCTGACCGCAAGGTCGGAAACGGCCGCGGAGGACCTGCCCGCTGGCTTCGAGCCGGACGAGGGCGCCGTGCACCGCCTCGGGCGGAAGGTGCAGCCTGGCTGCCAGCTCGGCCACGGTCGCGGGGCCGAGACTCTCCATCCAGCCCTGCACGATCGCACGAACCGCCTCTTCCCGCTCCGGCAGAGTCTCCCCTCCGGCGAGGCTGATATCCGGATCGAACCACCCGTCGGGAAACGCAGCTCGGATCATCGCCAGCCGCTCCGTAGCAATCCAACCGCGCACAGATGCCGACGCGGGGAGGGGGGGAGGGGGTGACGCGGCGTGATCGGATCCCCGCGTCTCCGCGTCCCCGCGTCCCACCGTCACGGCTACCGCGCGGCCGGCCTGGATCAAGGGCGGAAGATGTGGCGCCCAGGCTGACGCTTCGGACTCCGGCACCCAGATCAGCGTGAGCAGCGCGTCGTGCAGCTCGTCCGGGTCCCGCACGACCGGCCACGCCTCCTCCGCCACCTCGGCGATCGCCTCGGGCGACAGGGCGCCGACCTCGCCCGCCAGCTCAGGCGGCAGGCTCCGCCGCATCTCGACGGCCCTGGCGCGCCGCTCCTCCAGCGGGGCGTCGTCCAGGAAGGCGTAGGGATTGGCGTTCAGGATTTCGTGGGAGAAGGGCGACGGGACCGGCGTATCCCTGGCCAGGCAGCGGACCTCGCCCCGCTCGATCCGACGGAGCAGCGCCCTGAGCCCCTCGACGTCCATCGCCTCGGTGAGACAGTCCCGCACCGTCTCCTGCACGAGCGGATGGTCCGGCACCGGCCCACGATTCGGCTCGCCCCGGTGGTTGTCCTGGCAGGCGACCGCAGCGGGCCAGACCGCCGCGAGCAGATCCTCCGCCTTCATCCGCTGGATCTGCGGCGCGACCTTCTTCCCTTTCGCAAACCGGAGCACCGCCAGGGCACGGGTGACGTTCCACCGCCACCTGCTCGTGAACATCGGGGCGGTCAGCATCGCCTGGGTGAGCACCTCGCGCAGACTCTCCGGACGGAGGAACCCGAAGACCGAATCCAGCGGGAAACTGTGCTTCTCGCCCAGCGAGAGCACGAGCCCCTCGTCGGTCGCCGCGGCCTGCAACTCGAAGTCGAAGGTCGTGCAGAACCGCTTCCGGAGCGCCAGGCCCCAGGCCCGGTTGAGGCGGCCGCCGAAGGGCGCGTGCAGGACCAACTGCATCCCGCCGCCCTCGTCGAAGAACCGCTCCGCCACGACCGTCTCCTGGGTCGGCACGGCGCCCAGCACCGAGCGGCCGGCCGCCACGTAGGCCACGGCCTGCTCGGCGCCCCGCCGGTCCAGGCCGCACGCTTCTTGAAGCCAATCAAGGGGCGAGAGGCGAGGGGCAAGAGGCAAGGAGTTGGAAGTGGAAACGGAGGAGTCGGCCTGAAGCAACCGATCGAGTTGCGCTCGGATCGCCGCGACTTCGGCCGAGAGCTCCGCCGTACGCGAGGGAGCCTCGCCGCGCCAGAACGGAACGGTCGGGGGCACCCCGT
The DNA here is from genome assembly GCA_040757595.1 of Nitrospirota bacterium. NCBI lineage: Bacteria > Pseudomonadati > Nitrospirota > Nitrospirota bacterium. Next base: position 222,083 of record JBFLWP010000001.1, read on the forward strand.
GGGCGTCCTCCACCCGCATCCGGCCCGCCTCCACCCCCCGAATGCGCCAGGAGGCGTTGCCCAGCAGGATGATGTCTCCCGCCAGGCTCTCCACCGCGAAGTCCTCGTCCACCGAGCCGACGACGGTGCCGGCCGGCTCGGCGACCACCAGATAGTTGGCCGTTTCGGGAATGGCCCCGCCCGAGGTGATCGCGGCCAGCCTGGCGCCGCGCCGCCCGCGGATGCGCCCGTTGATCCGGTCGTGGTGCAGGTAGGCCCCGCTCCTTCCCCGAGTGGTCGCGATGCCCTCCGAGAGCATCCGGACCACCGCATCGAAGTCGCGGCGCGACAGGCTCCGGTAGGGATGCGCGCGGCGGCAGAGGGCGAACAGGTCCTCCTCCCGCCATTCCTGGGAGGCGGCCGCCGCCACGATCTGCTGCGCCAGGATGTCCAGGGGCGCCTCCGGCACCTCGATCCGATCCAGGGCACCGGATCGGATCGCCCTAATCAACGCCGCGCACTCGATCAGCTCGTCCCGCGTGGTCGCGAACAGCCGGCCCTTGGGGAGCGCCCCGACCCAGTGGCCGGACCGCCCGACCCGCTGCAGGCAGGTCGCGATCGCCCGGGGCGAGCCGATCTGGCAGACCAGGTCCACGGCCCCGATGTCGATCCCCAGCTCCAGCGAGGCAGTCGCCACGACGGCCCTGGTCTGCCCCCGTTTGAGCCGCTCTTCGGCCGACAGGCGAATCTGGCGGGACAGGCTCCCGTGGTGCGCCGCGACCGCCTGCTCGCCCAGGTCCTTGAGCCGGTCCCCGAGATGGTGCGCGACCCGCTCGGCCAGCCGCCTCGTGTTGACGAAGATGAGCGTGGACCGGTGGGCGCGGACCAGCTCGGCCAGCCGATCATAGAGATCCCCCCAGATCGCGTTCGTGGCCACCGCGCCCAGCTCGTCCTTCGGCACCTCCACCGCCAGGTCCATCTGCCGCCGGTGGCCCACGTCGACGACGGCACAGGAACCCGTGAGACGTGAGACGTAAGACGTGAGAGGAACAGTGACTGATTGTGGAAGCGATTCACGGCTTCCAACGAGGAACTCCGCGATGGTCTCGATCGGGCGCTGCGTGGCCGAGAGGCCGATGCGGACCGGTTTGACGTAGGCCAGCGAGTCCAGCCGCTCGAGCGACAGGGCCAGGTGCGCGCCCCGCTTGTTCGGGGCCAGCGCGTGGATCTCGTCCACGATGACGGTCCGCACCGTTCTGAGAATCTCCCGGCTCTTCTCGGCCGTCAGCAGCAGGTAGAGCGACTCCGGGGTCGTAATCAGGATGTGGGGCGGACGCCTGAGCATCTGCTGCCGGTCCCAGACCGGCGTATCGCCGGTGCGCACGGTCACACGGAGCTCCGGCAGCAGCAGTCCGGCCGCCAGGGCCGCTTCAGCGATCTGCGCCAGGGGCTCCTGCAGGTTCTTCTGCACATCGTTGCTGAGGGCTTTGAGCGGCGAGACGTAGAGCACCTGGGTCCGGTCGGCCCGCTCGCCGGCCAGCGCCTGCTTGACGAGCCCGTCGATGCAGGAGAGAAACGCCGCCAGGGTCTTGCCGGAGCCGGTCGGCGCGGCGATCAGCACGTCCGAGCCGGACGCGATCGCCGGCCAGCTCCTGGCCTGCACGTCCGTGGGCGCCCCGAAACGGCCCGCGAACCACGTCGCAATGACCGGATGGAACAGGGAGAGGGGTGCGGAAGACGGCATGACGCAGCATACTCGGGGCACGTCCCCCCATGTCAACAGGCCGGGGCCATGCGGAGGGTCATCAATTCGGTTTCAGGCTGGAAGTGGCATTTCTCGGTGATTCCCTGTAAGCTAAGCGGGCTTTTACGTGCCAGCGTCGTCAGACCCTGGAGACAGAACTGACCCGTGGCCGCCTATTCGGAAGAGTGGGTCCGTCGGTTCCTGGATTCCGTGCCGGCCGCTCTCGTGTCCGTCGATAACCAGGGCCGGCTGGCCTGGGCGAACCGGCAAGCCGCTTCCCTCTTCGCCTATCGGCTGGAGGACTTGGCCGGCCAACCGGCGGAGACCCTGCTCGCCGAATCAGATCGCGCCGCCCTCGCCGCCCGCCTCAAGACCGGCCGCTCCCCGTCCAGCCAGAGCTCCGGCGAGACGACGTTCGAAGCCCGCGGCCTGCGCGCCGACGGCAGCCAGTTTCCCGTCGAGTTCCGTCTCAGCCTCCTGGACGAGGCGGACGGTCCGAGGATGCTCGCCCTCGTCTCCGACCTGACCGAACAGCATCGAGTCCGGCAGGCGCTGGAGCGGACCACCGCCGACTACGAGCAGTTGATGGAGTCCGTCCGCGCCATCGTCTGGCGGGGCGACATCCGCACCTTTCAGTTCACCTACGTCAGCCCGTACGCGGAAACGCTGCTCGGGTATCCCCTGGCCCGTTGGACGACGGAGCCCACCTTCTGGCAGGACCACATCCACCCCGACGATCGGGAATGGGCCGTGTCCTACTGTCTCCAGGCGTCCCAGGAGAAGAAGCCCTACGAGTTCGACTACCGGATGATCGCCGCCGACGGCCGGGCGGTCTGGCTGCACGACTTGGTCCGGGTCTCCGTGGAACAGGACCGGCCGGTCGAGTTGATCGGCCTGATGGTGGACATCACGGCCCGCAAGAAGACGGAGGAGGCGCTGCAGGCCACCCAGGAGCATCTGCGCCAGTCCCAGAAGATGGAAGCGATCGGCCGGCTCGCGGGCGGCATCGCCCACGACTACAACAACATGCTGATGACGATCCTGGGCAACTGCGATCTTCTCCTGGCCCGGCTCGGCGGGACCGAGCCCATGCGGGAGGACGTCGAGGAGATCAAGAAAGCCGGCAAGCGGGCGGCGCAGCTCACCCGCCAACTCCTGGCCTTCAGCCGCAAGCAGGTGCTGCAGCCGAAGGAGCTGGACCTGAACGTCCTGATCGGCGACATGCGCCCGATGCTGCGGCCGGTGCTCGGCGAAAACATCGAGCTGGATACGGTGCTCCAGACGCCGTTGGGGTGGGTCAGGGCCGACCGCGGCCAGATCGAACAGACGATTCTGAACCTGGCGATGAACGCCCGCGACGCCATGCCCAAGGGGGGCAAGCTGACGATCAAGACCTTCAACGTGGAGCAGACCTCGGAGCAGGTCGAGAAGTCCCTGCGCCGCACGCCAGGCGCCTACGTGGCCCTGCAGGTCTCCGACACCGGCGTCGGCATGGACGCCTATACGCGGGAACACTGCTTCGAGCCCTTCTTCAGCACCAAGGACCGGGAGGCCGGCAGCGGCCTGGGCCTGGCGACCGTGTACGGGGTCGTCAAGCAGAGCGGCGGGTCCGTCGAGGTGGCCAGCGAGCCGGGTCAGGGGGCCACGTTCACGATCTTCCTGCCGAGGGTCGAAGGGCCGGCCGAGGAGGCGGCCGGGGTCGGCTCCCCGGCAGGCGTCCTGTCCGGCACCGAGACCATCCTGCTGGCCGAGGACGAGCTCATGGTCCGGGGCGTGACGAGGGAAATGCTCCGGCAACTGGGCTACACGGTGCTGGAGGCGTCGAACGGCGACGAGGGCCTCCAGGCCAGCCGGGGGCACGGCGGCAGAATCCATCTGCTGCTCACCGACGTCATCATGCCGGGCATGAACGGGCGAGAGTTGGCGGAACGGGTCCTTGCCGAGAGGCCGGAGACCCGCGTGCTGTTCATGTCCGGGTACACGGACGACGCGCTGCTCTCCCACGGAGCCCTGGAAAGCGGCACCGCCCTCCTCCAGAAGCCCTTCTCGCAGGAGGTCCTGGCCCGCAAGGTCCGGGAGATGCTCGACGCGCCCCCAAAAAGCAAGTCAGAAGTATGAACGATGAAGTTTCGGATTCCCGTCCCATACTTCTTCCTTCCTAACTCCCTATTCCCTACTTCCTACTCATACCTCCTACTTCATACTTCAGCCTTCATACTTCGCACTTCTTTACTCCCGCAGGAGTAGGATCGTCGTGACGCAGACGAGCAGGTTGTTCAGGGCATGGGCCGTGAGGCTCGGCCACAGGCTGCCGCTCTTCTCGTAGATCCAGGCCCAGAGGAGCCCGCTCCAGAACACGCTGGCAAACCCCAGCAGCCCGTACCCGTGGGCGGCGGCAAAGAGCGTCGCGCTGGCGGCTGCGGCCGGCCAGGCGCCAAGCCGGCGGCGGAGCGTCGCGAAGAGCAGCCCGCGGAAGAGCACCTCCTCGAACAGCGGCGCCAGCAGCACGTACTCGACCAACCCCGTGAGGACGACCGGCGCCGGTCCCCAGACCAGGTCGCCGTCGAACCACTCCGTCCAATGGCTGGAGAGCCGGAACTGTTCGGCCGCCAGTCCGAGCCCCCACTCGCCCAGCAATCCGGCTGCCACCGTCGCCGCCACCAGGAGCCAGAACCGCCCCGCCCCGCCCGTCACGGGCCAGAGCCCCAGCCCGCGGGCCAAGCCGACGTCGAGGGGGCCGAACAGATGGCGTTGCGCGAGGAGCAGCACCGGCAGGTTGGTCAGGGGGATTGAGACCAGTTGCAGCGCCAGGTTGTCGGGGCCGAGCAGGAGCAGCCCCACCGTGATCACGGCCCCGGCGGCCCCGCCCCGGATCAGCACGATCATTCCGGTCCGTCCGCTCCATTGCGGAGGGAGCGGCACCGGCCCGACTTTCAAAGCCGTCCCGTCATGTCGTCTCCGCAGCACCGCGGCCAGCGAGACGACCCCGATCAGGAATGCGACCAGTTGGATCGAAACCAGAATGCGGGAGCGGAGCACCAGCGGCCCGATCCGGTCGGCCTGGATCTCGGCCCCCCTGGCCGGCCAGGACCGGTCCCCGGCGCGGCTGGCCACTCCGCCGGCCAGCTTGTCGTAGAACCAGCCGGACGGCAGGAACTCCGCCAGCTCGGCCTGCGCCAGAAGCGCCTCGTCGCGATCGAGCCGCTTCGCGAGATAGGCGGCCTTGAGCAGACGCGCGTAGGAGGCAAACGGCTCGCCGTTTCGCTCCCAGCCGGCGATCGTCTCGCGCACCCGGTCCAGATGCCCCGCCTCTCCCTCCAGGATGCCCAGTTGGAGCGAGACGAGCGGCTCCGGGGAAGCGGCAGCCAACTCCTCATACCAGGCGATGGCCTGCGCGAGCTCGTCGAGACTGTCGCTCGTCGTCACTTCGTAGAGCCACCGCTCCCACACCGGCGCCCGGGCAAAGGCCTCTTCCAGATCCAGCGACCGGCCGACGATCAGAGCCAGCGCCCGTTCCGGAGACGACACCCGTTCCAGCGGCGGAACCGAGAGCTGGAGCCAGACGAAGAGGATCACGGCTCCCGCGAGCACGGCCGCCGCGCAGGCAGTCACGACCGGCGAGAACCGTGGGGAGGCGCCCCCGGCATCGGCCGTGGGCACGGGCGAAGGCTGCTCGGGAAAAGGCTCGGGCTCAACCGTTTGAGACCTGTGGTCTTCCATAGGGATCGGCAGCGGGCGGCAGTATAGCACGGGAGATGGCGTCATCGAGGGGGAGCGGGCCTTGCGGAAGAGACCGAGGCGGGCTAGGCGGCGGGGCGCTCCAGCACTTCCCGCACCTTCTCGACGAGCCTGTCGGGAATCACCGGCTTGACGAGCAGATCGGTCGGCGCGGCGACTCCGTAACCGCCGAGGGCCAGCTCCCCGAGACCGGAGACGTAGAGCACTTTGAGCCCCGGCCTCAGGCCGAGCAGGCGGCCGGCCAGCTCCTTCCCGTTCATGCCCGGCATGGCGACGTCGGTGACGAGAAGATCGATCGGCCCGGCATGTTGCCGCTCGACGAGCAAGGCGCTCTCGCCGGAGCCCACCTCCAGCACCAGATAGCCCTCCTCTTCGAGAATCTCCTGCATCACCTGCCGCACGTCCCGATCGTCGTCCACGAGGAGGATCGTCCGGCGGCCGCTCGCCCGTGGCTGGGGAGCCACCCTCTGCGGCTCTTCGATCGGACGAGGCTCAGCCTTCGGAAAGAAGATCCGGAACGCCGTTCCCGCGCCGACCTCGCTCTGGACGTCGATCACGCCCCGGTGTTGCTCCACGATTCCATGGACGATGGTGAGTCCCAGCCCCGTTCCTTCGCCGGGGGCCTTGGTCGTGTAGAACGGCTCCTTCCAACGGGCCAGGACCTCCTTGTCCATGCCGGCTCCCGTATCGCTCACGGCCAGCATGACCGCCGCCCCTCTGCGAAGCGCGTCGGTCCGCCCGCCTGGCGGGAGCTGTCCCTGCGCGACGTTCGCGGTCTCGATCGTGAGGACGCCTCCCCGGGGCATGGCGTCGCGGGCGTTGGTCACGAGGTTGATGAGGACCTGGTCGAGCTGCACCGGGTCGGCCTGAAGCCGATCCAACGACGGTTGGAGGTTGGTGACGATCCTGACTCCCTGCCCGACCAACCGTTCGAGCATCGGGAGGAGCTCGGTCACGACGACGTTCAAATCCACGCTGGTCATCGTCAGGGCCTGCTTGCGGCCGAACGACAGCAACTGCTGGGAGAGGGCCTGGCCCCGCTCCGAGGCTTTGCCGATCTCCTTCAGCTTCTTGACGGAGGGATCGTCCGGCGCCGCGCGGCGGAGCAACAGCGCCACGCAACCGTTGATGATCGAGAGCACCTGGTTGAAATCGTGGGCCACCTGCGTCGCCAGGCGTCCGACGGCTTCCATCTTCTGGGTCTGCCGCACCTCCTCTTCCTTGCGCCGCAGCCATTCCTCCACCCGCTTCCGCTCCGAAGTGTCCCGCAGGATCCCCGTGAAGTAGGTGCCCGAGTCCGTGGTCCAGGAGGACACGGAGAGCTCGAACGGGAACTCGGTCCCGTCCTTGCGCAGCCCGCGGAACTCCACGGTGCCGCCCACGACGTAGCTCTGTCCCGTCGCCCGGTATCGGGCCAACCCGCGCAGGTGCGCCTCCCGGTACCGCTCCGGCATGAGCAGGGTCAGCGGCAAGCCCAGGATCTCCTCCTCCCGGTAGCCGAAGATCTGCTCCGCCGCCCTGTTCCACGACAGGACCGTTCCGTCGCCGCCGATGAGAATGATGGCGTCACGGGCCGTCTGCACGACGGACTGGAACTTGGCTTCCGTCTCCTTCTTGACCTCCTCCACCCGCCGGCGGACCCTGCGGACGGTGTCCACGGCCGTCCCGTAAAAGGTCCCCATGATCAGGAGGACCGGGACCTCCAGCCACTCCCCTTCGGACAGAGGGTGCGCCTGGTGCGGTCCGAAATACAGGATCAACCCGTAGACGGCGCAGAGCAGGAACGAAAGCGCGCAGACCTGCGTGAACGTCGGGGCCGAGGCCGCGACCAGGACGATCAGAAAGAACGTCACGCCGAGGCCGTACGACACGTTGTCCGAAAAATGGAGAATCGCGCCGGTGACGCCCGTGTCCAGCAAGACCAACGTCCCCACGAACCAGCCTTTCTCCCACGCGTGCAGCGGAAGCTTGAACAGGACGGCGGTTCCCACCAGGAGCCCGAGAACCACCAGATCCCGCACCGAGTGGAGAAGGTGCGCTTCGTGGCTGAAGGCGACGTGGTAGGAGAGGACGATTGCCACCAGGACCTGGAGCAGCAACAACTGCGATCGGTAGCCGCCACCGGGCAGGGTGGATTCGCCGACGGAGTCGGAATCGGCGACGCCCGGTGCGAGGGGAGATTCGGACATCCGTATCCTCTCCAGGAGGGATCCCCGAAGTACGTACGTGGTCAGGCTAGGCCGGCACCGTCCCGATGTCAAGTCCTTGAGCCGGTCCGGCGAGCTCGCCGCTGCGCCGCGCCCCGGAGACTCGCTTCCGGTGTGTAGCGGAATCGGGGACAGTCCGCTATACTAGCCCGGCTCAGAGCGGCGGACTCGCGAGTTTTTGACACGTGACGCGTCGTATCCGATGACCAGCGAACGATCCGGTGAGTTGGCCCCGCCGTCCCGCCTCCTGCTGGGCCCGGGCCCCAGCCTGGTGCACCCCCGCGTGCTGCGCGCGATGGCGACGCCTCTGCTCGGACACTTGGACCCGGCCTTCCTGCAGCTCATGGACGAGATCCAGCACCAACTCCGGCAGGTCTTCCGCACGGTCAATCCCTTCACGATCGCCGTGTCCGGCACCGGCTCGGCCGGGATGGAAGCCGTGCTGGTCAACCTGGTCGAGCCGGGCGATCCGGTCGTCGTCGGCGTCAACGGGATCTTCGGAACCCGCATGGCCACGATCGTGGAGCGTTGCGGCGGAAAGCCGATCCGGGTGGAGGCACCCTGGGGCCGCATCGCCGAGCCGGATGCGATCGCACGAGCCCTCAGCCGTTCCGGGCCCGTCAAGGCCGTAGCCCTCGTCCACGCGGAGACCTCGACCGGGGTCGAACAGCCGATCGAGCCGGTCGGCCGCCTCTGCCGCGAGCACGGCGCCCTCCTGATCGTGGACGCCGTCACGTCCCTGGGCGGCCTGCCGGTAGAGGTGGACCGGTGGAGCGCCGACGCCTGCTACAGCGGCACGCAGAAGTGCCTGAGCTGTCCGCCCGGCCTGGCGCCCCTCACGCTCAGCGAGAGGGCCTTGGAGACGGTCCGCCGGCGCAAGGTCCCGTGCCAGAGCTGGTACCTGGACCTCTCGCTCGTCGCGGATTACTGGGCCGAGGGGAGGCGGGCCTACCACCACACGGCTCCGATCTCCATGCTGTACGGCCTCCGGGAGGCGCTGCGCCTGGTGCTGGAAGAGGGGCTCGAGGCGCGCTTCGCGCGACACCGGCTCAACAGCGCCGCCCTGATGGCGGGCCTGGCGGCCCTGGGGCTCGCCCCGTTCGCCCAGGAGGGGCACCGGCTGCCGAGCCTGAACTGTGTGGCGCTGCCCCCCTCCGTGGAGGACGCGCCGGTCCGGGCCGAACTCCTGCGCGACTACGGGATCGAGATCGGCGGAGGGCTGGGACCGCTGCAGGGCAAGGTCTGGCGCATCGGCTTGATGGGCGAGTCCTCGGCCAAGAGCCACGTGCTGACGCTTCTCAGCGCGCTGGAGGGAATTTTTCACCGGCGGGGCTGGCTGTCACGACCGGGAACGGCGCTGGAGGCCGCAGCCCGGGTGTACATCGCGCAGTGAACGGCGGGACGGCACGGGGCAAGAGGCGAGGGGCAAGAGGGTGAAATCTTAACCTCTCGCCTCGTGCCTCTCGCCCCTCGCCCCATTGTCAAGACGGGAAAGGGTGTCCATGAAGCAAACGCTGCTCTGGGGAACGGTGCTCGTGATGCTCGCCCTGCTGGCCGGATTCGGCTACTGGGGCCTCTCGATGCTGACCAGGGAATCCAACGAGCCGGCGACGATCGCGCCGGAGACCGCGGCGGATTACCTGCACGCTGTCATCGAGGCGAACCGCACGGTTTACACGAAGGACATCGTGGACAAGATGCAGCAGAAGGGCATCGTGGAGGCGGCCGAACACTGGAAGCAGGAGGCGTCCCTGCCTCTGCCGGCCCAGTTCCTGATCGAGACCGGCAAGCTCGTCGCCGAGAAGGAAGCCGGGATCAAATACCGGCTGGTGAGCCTCTCCCCGATCTACGTGTGGAACGCGCCCCAGACGGACTTCGAACGGCGGGGTCTCGAAGCGATCGTGAAGAATCCCGCCGAGCCGTTCAAGGGCTACGTGCGCGTCGGCCGGGAGCGGTTCTTTCAGGCGATCTACGCGGACCTGGCAGTCTCCGCGTCCTGCGTCGCCTGTCACAATGCGCATCCCAACAGTCCGAGACGGAACTACAAGCTCAACGACGTCATGGGCGGGCTCGTGATCACGATCCCGGTCGGCCGGTAGCCGACCCCGACGGACTTTTCTCCCGCATGACCGGAAGGGACGGGGAAGAGAACATGACGCTGGCCTTTCGACAGGCCCGGATCATTGACGGGCTCGGGCGGACGCTCGAGCGGGCGGCGCTCGTGATCCACGGCGACCGGATCGCCGTGGTCGGCCCGGAAGGCCGGGTCACCGTCCCTCGAAGCGCGGCGCGGATTGACGCGCGCGGCTTGACCATTCTCCCCGGCCTCATCGACTGCCACGTGCACCTGGGCCTGGGGGGGGAGCCGGACGTCGTGGCCGCCATCGAGGCCGAGGCCCCGGCCCTCACGCTCCTGAAGGCCGCGCGCTTCGCCCGCCTCACGCTCGAAGCCGGGTTTACGACCGTACGCGACCTCGGCGCCCGGGACCACGGGATCATCGCGCTCAAGCAGGCCGTCGCCGCCGGCCTGACGCCCGGCCCCAGGATCCTGGCGGCCGGGCTCGCCATCTGCATGACGGGCGGACACGCCCGCTTCATCGGGCGCGAGGCCGACGGTCCGACGGAGATCGTGCGCGCGGTGCGCGAGCAACTGGCGGCCGGGGCGGACGTGATCAAGTTCATCGCGTCCGGCGGCGTGCTGACTCCGGGCACCTCCCCCGACTGCCCGCAACTGACCCTGGAGGAGCTGGCGGCCGGAATGGCCGAGGCCCGCGGCGCCGGCCGGCGCATCGCCGCCCACGCCCACGGAGCCGAGGGCATGAAGAACGCCGTCCGCGCCGGGGTCCATTCGATCGAGCACGCGACGCTGATGGACGACGATGCGGCGGCCCTGATGCGGGACCACGCGGTGTTCATGGTCCCGACCCTGTCCGCCCTCCATCAGACGGCGGATCGTGGCTCGGCCTGCGGAATTCCCGAGTCGGCCGTGGCCAAGGCCCGCGCGATCCGGGCCAGGCACGAGGCCAGCTTCAAGAAGGCCCATCGGGGCGGGATCGCGATCGCGCTCGGGACCGACGCGGGCACCCCCTTCAACTACCACGGAGACAACGCGCAGGAGTTGGAGCGGATGGTGGCGCTGGGCATGAGCCCGATGGAGGCTCTGGTGGCCGCCACCTCGGCCGCCTCCCGGTTGCTGGGCCTCGCGGACGAGGTCGGCACGATCGAGACGGGCAAGCTCGCGGACCTCGTGGTCGTGGAGGGGAACCCGCTCAAGCGGATCGGCCTCCTGCGGGATCGGGGTCGGCTCGTCGGGGTGATGCGGGGCGGGCGGTTCGTCAGCGGCCCCCTTTCTAAGACGGTGATGGGTGATCGGTGACGGATGATAGGGATGGCCGGGGGCTTCATACCCGTCACACTTCACCTGTCACTCATCACTATTTGCGGACGTACCACAGCTCCAGCGCTCCCATGAAGCCTCGCCGGCGGCCCTGCCGGAACGTCTCCTCGAAGCGGCTCCTGATTTCGTTCCCGCGGCGGACGTCCTGGCGGCCCACGACGCCCTGCGAGACCATCATCTGCAGCGCCACGTCCAGCAGCCGCTCCCGGCGGATCTCCATCTCGGGCGTCACGAATTCCCCCATCACCTCGGCCGCGCGGGCCAGCACGACGGCTTCCTTGAAGGTGTCGTAGCCCTGGAGCGAGACGGTCCGCTCCCGGATCAGCGCCAATTCCTCCTTGACCCGTTTGGCATCCTTCACCAGCAGCGCGAAGACCTCCTTCCGCCCCTCCTCGTAGAGCTTCTGCTCCATCTCGTCCAGGATGACGGCCGGATTCGGCGTCTCGGGCCGGCCGGCTTCGTCGCCGAACCGGAGCCGCTCATAGCTGCGCCTGGCCTCCGGATCGCCCAGGATCTCGTAGGCGGCGTTGATCTCCCGGATTCTGGCCTCGGCCGCCTGGTCGCCCGGATTGCGGTCCGGGTGGTGCTCGAGGACGAGCCGGCGGTAGGCCTTCTTGATCTCCTCATCGGTGGCGTCGCGGGAGACGCCGAGGACTTCGTAAAAGTCGACGCGGGCCATGGCAGCACGAGACTATATCATTTCTCGCTTTCTCTTCGGAAATAGCCCGTCGGCTCAGGCACCTTCCACTGACCACCGACCCCTGACCACCTGTTCATGAACCGACGGCTTGACAGTACAGGGGAACCTGCGTAGCCTGCACGCCGTCATGCCGACCGGCCGTGCTTCAACCGAGCCCATGCCCCGCTCCTCCTGGCACCAGGGCGTGACCTCCTACCAGTGGCTGGTGCTGTTCGTCGCCTGGATGGGGTGGGTGTTCGACTCCATGGACGCGACGATCTATGCGATCGTCCTGCACCCGGCGCTGGAGGAGCTGCTCGGCCGGTCGTCGGGCGGCCCCGTGAGCCAGGGCGCCATCGGCTGGTATGGCGGGCTGATCCTCTCCATCTTCCTGATCGGCTGGGCCATCGGCGGGGTCCTGTTCGGCGTGCTCGCCGACTACTTCGGCCGGACGAAGACGCTCGTCGCCACGATCCTGATCTACGCGCTCTTCACCGGGCTGGCGGCCCTGGCGCAGGACTGGTGGCACCTGGCCGCCTACCGCTTCTTCACCGCGCTGGGGATCGGGGGAGAGTGGGCCGCCGGCGCGGCGATCGTGGCGGAGGTCTGGCCGGAAGAAAAACGCGCCAAGGCGGCCGGCATCCTCCAGTCGGCCTGGGCCGCCGGCTTCTTCCTCGCCGCAGCCATGAACCTGCTCCTCAGGGGATACGGCTGGCGCCTGCTCTTCGTGGTGGGCGTCCTGCCGGCGTTCGTCGCGCTCCTGGTTCGCCTGTGGGTCAAGGAGCCGGACCGGTGGGTCCAGGCCCGCCAACGGGAATTGGCCAGCGGCACGGCCGGCCGCGTGAAGCTCCCGATCCTCTTCCAGGGCCCTTTCCGGCGGGCGACGATGATCGGCTCGACGCTCGCGTTCGTCGCCGTGTTCGGCATCTGGGGCGCCACCAACTGGACCCCCACGTTGATCGAGGCCCTGCCGGACATGAAGGATCTGAGCCGCGAGGCCCTGTCCGGCTACGTGAGCTACGCGATCATGACGCTGAACCTGGGGTCGCTCGCCGGCTACCTCTGCTTCGGCCCCCTGGCCGACCGGTTCGGGCGCCGGCCCGTCTTCGCGCTGATGTGCGCGGGCAGCCTCGTGATGCTGCCGCTCACCTTCCTGACTCCCCATTCCTACCTCCACGTCCTGTTGCTCCTGCCGGTCCTGGGCTTCTTCAGCAACGGCATCTTCAGCGGATTCCCGATCTACCTGCCGGAGCTCTATCCGACGAGCCTGCGCGCGACCGGCGCGGGCTTCTGCTTCAACGCCGGACGCGTCCTGGCCTCGCTGGGCCCCTTCGCGACCGGTTTCCTCGTCACCGCCCTGGGCAGCTTCGGCCTGGCCGCCAGCGCCGTGGCGCTGATTTACGTGATCGGGCTCGCGGTCCTCCCCTTCGCCCGGGAAACGCGGGGCCGTCCCTTGCCGGAATGATCCGATAAATTCCCTTGACGGGCGCGAACGAGCTGTGGTTTCTTCACTGCAACGTTCTTCCGTGAGAACCGATCCCGTTCGACCCGGACCACCGTTGCCCTCTTTGAGCCGATAGACATGCCCCGCAAACCGTCCCAGGTCCCGCTCGCAGCCCTCCGTCTGCCGTTCGACCTCCACGCCGACCCAGACCGACTGCGATGACGGTGCGGACGGTTTCGCTCATCTGCGCCCTCGCCCTCTTGCTGGCGACCGGTCCGGCCGGCGCGGACCCGGCTCCTCAACCGCCCCTTGCCGGAAAGCTTATCGGCCCTCCGGAGCCAGGAGTATCGTCGGACGCGCTGGCCCTTTCCGAGGACAAGCAGGGCCGGGTCGTCTCGAAAGACGAAGACCTCGGGCCCTTCTTCCGGCGCGGCAACCTGACGTTTCTCCCGCTTCCGGCCTTCGCCTACACCCGCAACGAAAGCTTCTACGTGGGCGGGCTGATGCCGATCCTCAAGTCCGGCGAACAGGGGGAGATCAACGACATTTTCGCCCCCCAGTACCTGTACAACGAGTTCGTCGGGAGCAGCTTGACGATGAATTATTACGGGTACCGGACCGACACGGTCCAGTACCGTGCGATCGTCAACTACGCCGAGCGGGTCCAGCAGAACTACGACTTCTCGTACAAGGACCTGGGGGCGGGCGGCGGCCGCTACATCATCGGCGGGCAGATCAACTGGTTCAAGGATCCCTTCAAGCGCTTCTTCGGGTTGGGCAACGGGGCTCCGCTGTTCGCAGAATCCAACTATACGTCGCGGGAGTTCAATGTCAACGGGTACGTCGGCCTGAACCTCTCCCCGGACTTCTCGATCATCCTGGGCGGCCGGTACCGGGAGGTGCGGGTGGAGCAAGGCATCATCCCGACGCTGGCCAACACCAGGGTCGCCTTTGCCAGCGCGCCCGGCATCGGAGGCGCCCGGATCGCCGGAGGCAAGCTGACGTTCCTCTACGACACGCGCGACTCCCAGCTCACCCCGATCAAGGGCAGCTACGTGAACTTCTCCACCGAGCTCAACTCGAACGTCGAGCACGACGAAGCCAACCGGTGGCTCCGGTTCACGCTGGACGCCCGTCACCTCTTCCCCCACGACGGGGACAGCAAGGTTTTCGTGGTCCGGTTCCTGGCCGACGGCGTGATGCGGGCCCGCTTCAGTGCCCAACAGGCGATCCCGTTCTACGAGCGGCCGACGTTGGGCGGGGAAAATACTCTGCGGGCGTTCGGATTGAACCGCTACTTCGACAACCAGGCATGGGCCATCAACATCGAGGAACGGATCCTCGTCTATCAAAAGGACTTCGTCGGCCACAAGGTGGACCTGGAAGTGGCTCCGTCGCTCGACATGGGGAAAGTCCAAGACCTGAGCGTCCAGGGTTTCAGCCTGAACCAGGCGCAGATCAATCCGGGCGTGGGCTTCCGGGTGATGGCGCGCCCGCACGTGGTGGGGCGGCTGGACGTCGCCTACGGCCGGGACGGGGGCAACGCGTTCGTCGGGGTGGACTATCCGTTCTGATCGGAGCCGGCCTTCGGCGCCCGCTCGGCCCGGTCCGCCTGGTCCAGGTGGACCTTGATGTACTCCTTGACCGACTGGTACCGGTCCTTGTCCAGCTTCCCGGTGGCGAAGAGCTTGGTCACTTCCCGCTCCAGCTCCAACAGGTTTTTCGTGCTCGGATCGCGGTGGAGCCGGTCCAAAATCGGGCGGCTTCGCCAGCGACCCACGAAGAAGTGGAACACGGCCCAGGCCGTCCCGCCGATCGAGAAGATTCCGATCAGGACATCCCGGTAGCGCGTCAGGGCGTCCAGCAGCAGGTGCGGCTCCCGCTTGCCCTCGTAGAAGGCCAACGCGCCCGGATGGGGCGGATAGTAGAACCGCTGCCGGAGCTGGTCGGCCTTGGACAGGGGCGCCATGAACGGGAATGCGGAGCCCAGCTCGTGCGAGTGCAGAAACAGGGTCTGGACGATCCGATAGGCCTCCAGGTCGCTGAGCTCGCTGCTCCCCACCAACACCACGTCGGCGGACAGGGTCTGGATCTCCTTGTCCGGGAACGGCACCGCCGCGGGATAGCTGCCCGGCGGGACCCGCACCATGTCCAGAAAGGGGTGCGAGCGGTGAATGCCCTCCGCCCGGTCAATCGACAAGAGGAGGAATTTTCCCGTCCTGGCGATGGATTTGACCGTGTCGCTGCTGAACTGGCTCATGAGGAACGCCACCTGGATCTCGTTGTCCTCAAGGCCCTTGCGGGCCCGGTCGAAATCCCAGTCGTTGCCTTCGACCTGGAACTCGAAGGAGCCGGCCTGTCCCGTCTCCAGGTTCGTGATGAACCCGTAATGGTCGAGCACCCACCGGCTCACGGTCCTGGTTCCGCTGCCTTCCGCCCCGATGTACACCTTCACCGGCGCGCCTCCGGCCCGCCGCTCCTCGGCCACCCGCTTGAGTGCGGTCAGGTCCTCCATCGCTCCGGCGCCGCGGCCACCGAGGTCCCGCCGCACCACGACCTTGAGCGGCACGCTGAACAGCACCACGAGCGCCCGAACCTCCGGCCGGCCGGCTTGAGCCGGAGCCTTGTCGGACGCCCCGCGAGGAGAGACGTTCTCCAGCTCGATCCCCTCCTCGGCCAGGGCCAACTGCGCCTCACCGAGCATGATCCGCCGGACGTTCTCGACTGACCCGCGGGAGTCCAGATTGTGGAAGGTCACCCGCGCCCGATCGGGAAATCCGGGGAACGCGTCGTCGAGGATCTCCACCAGCTCCTCGGCGACCTGGTGGTACACGCTGCCGGGATGTCCGGAGGAGAGCTCCATTCGAACCGTCGGCCCGTGCAAGTACCAGAAGACGCCGACGAGGGCCAGCCCGGTCAGGCCCGCAACCTGCCAATGGCGCAGGGCCCCCCGGACGTCCGGTCGAACGCCTCCCGGCCCCGGTTCCGCATCAGCCATGGATCGCTCTCCCTCGAGCAACGTTAGACCACCTGCGTACACGGGAACACGAACACGTGCAACGGAACCTTGCCGGCCGGATGGTCCGGCGCCAGCCGGTCCCGGAATTCTTTCACCTGCCTGACCGCCCGGTCCGCCTGCTCGTCCGGCAACGCAGCGAGGACCATCGCGTTCAGGGCCGGAGACTGGAACGAGCCGACGGCGGTGCCCGTTTTTCCGACGCCGGACACGTTCGAAACCAGCGTGTAGGCCTTGATGGTCTGCTCGCCGAGAAACGCGAGCACCTCTTCCGTCAGCGAGTCGCGAAAGACGATCATCAGCATCTTCATCGGACGGCTCCCCCCGTTGCTCCGGCGATCCTTCTGGCTAGGTCCCGTTCCCCGCTGTCGCTCTTGACTTCCCCGTTCAGCCTGGCGTCCAGCAGCGCGGTCAGGATCTTTTTGTAGAGCGGGCCCGGCTTCAGGCCCATGGCCTTGAGATCGGCCCCCGTCAGCGTCGGCCTCACGTGATGGTAGGTGGTCAGGTAAGCCGACACCTGGCGCTTGACCTGCTCCGACTTGGTCTTGGCCATCAGGAGGAGCAGCGTCTCGTCGGCCTGCCCGGCCAGCAGATGGTAGGCCTCCGACGGCCGAGGCGGCGGACGACGGGCAAGCTGCCGCAGGATCCTGTTCGAGGCGCCGTGCCCCGCCCGGATCATCCCGGCCTCCCGCTCCGGCACCGAGAGCCGCTTCAGGGTCTCCAAGACCGCCCGCGGAGGCAGCACTTCCATCAGCGCCGTGAAGTAGACCAGCCACGGCCGGAGCTTCCGTTCCAGATACAGGAGCCGGTACCAGTCCAGCGCATCCTCCACCCCTTTCAACAGTCCCGCCAGCCGGGGAGACCACTTGAGGGCCGGATGGATAAACCGCAGCAGGTCCAGTCCGGCCAGCCGCGCCACGGCGCCGCGAGGCTCCTCCTCCGAGAACAGCAGGATCAACTCCTCCAGCAGCCGGTGCCCCGAAAGCCGGTGGAACAGGTCCATCTTGACTGCCCCCTTGATCAGCGCCAGAGTCTCCTTGCTGAGGCGGAATCCGAAGCGCTGCTCGAACCGGATAGCCCGGAAGACGCGGGTGGGATCCTCCACGAAGCTGAGGCTGTGCAGCACCCGGATGGTCTTCTCGTTGAGATCCCGCTGGCCCCCGTAGAAGTCGATCAACTCCCCGAAGGACTTGGCGTTCAAGCGGACGGCCAGCGTGTTGATCGTGAAGTCCCGCCGGTAGAGATCCTTCTTGATCGAGCTCCGTTCCACAGTCGGAAGCGCGGTCGGATACTCGTAGTACTCGGTGCGCGCCGTCGCCACGTCCAGCTTGAGGCCGTCGGCCAGCGCAACGACCGCCGTGCCGAACCGCTCGTGCGCTTTGACCCGCGCCGGGGCACCCGTTGCTCCGCCGTTGCGACGGGTCAGTTCCTTGCCGAGGGCGCGGGCGAAGGCGATGCCGTCCCCCTCGATCACCAGGTCCACGTCGAAGTTCTCGATGCCCAGCAGCAGATCGCGGACGAAGCCCCCGACGGCGTAGGCGGAGACCTCCAGCCGGTCCGCCAGGCGGCCCGCCTCCTCCAGCAGCGTGAAAATTCTTGCCGGCAGCCGGTCCTTCATGACGGACCGGATGTTCCGCCGATGGACATAGTCCGGCCCCTCCTGCCCCTTGACCCTGGCCCGCGCCGACGCCAGCACGTCGTCGTGCAGGGTCCGCAGGAGGTCGGTTCTCGTGATCACGCCGACGACCCTCCCCTCCGCCACGATGGGCACGAACCGCTGGTTGCGCTCGATCATCCGGGACTCGACCTCCCGAAACGGGGTCTCCGGCCCGGCCCGGTACTCGTCGGTCCTGAGGAAATGCAGCACGGAGGACGTCCCGAATCCGTGAAAGAGGGCCTTCTGGATGATCTCGCGCGTGATCAGCCCCAGGTACCGCTCGCGGCCGTCCAGGACCGGGAGCACGTTGACCCCGTACTTGGTCATCGTGGCCTCGGCCTCGCCGACCGTCGCCTCCTGCCCGATGGCCTTCACCGGCCTCGTCATCACGTCCCGCGCCAGCAGGGTCGGCCGGAAGCGTTCGGCGAGCAGGCCGGCCAGCCGCTCCCTGACTTCGACCAGGGTCTGGCCCTTGACGCTGGCCGCCGCCGCTTCCGGATGGCCGCCGCCGCCGAACCCTTCAAGAATCCGCCCCACGTCGATCTCGGGCCGCCGGCTGCGCCCGATGATCTCCACCTTGTCGTCCATCGCCACTGCGACCAGCAGGGCGTCCAGCCGCTCCATCTCGGCCAGCTTGTGGACCACCTCGGCCAGGTCTCCCCGGTACCGGTCGAAGGTGCTGGCGGCCAGCAGGACTTTCCGGCCGTCCAGATAGTGCGTCTCGGCCTGCTGCAGGAGGTCGTTGAGGAGCGCGACCTGGTCGGGGTCAAGCGGGCGGCGCAGGGTGTCCGACACAAGGTTGAGGTCCGCCCCGGCGCGCAACACGAAGGCGGCCGCTTCCAAATCCCGCGGGGTCGTGGACGCGTAGGCCAGCGAGCCCGTCTCCTCGTAAAGCCCGAGCGCGAGCACCGTGGCCTCGAACGGCGTCAGCGGGATCCCCCGCTCCTTCAGCCGCTCGACGAGGATCGTCGTCGTGGCCCCGACCGGCTCGACCGCCCGCGTCTCCGCGCGCAAGGCGAGCGGCTCGCCGCCGGGATGGTGATCGAAGACGTGGACGGAGAGGCCGGGCCGGGCCAGCAGCTCCTTGAGCGGGCCGATCCGGTCCGGCTCCTGGGTATCCACCAGGACCAGCCTGGTCACCTGCGGGAGATCGACCTCCTTCAGCTTGGCCAGGCCGAGGTCGTGCACGGCCAGGAAGCCGCGCACCGGGCCCTGGGCCCCGGCGGAGAGGGCCAGCGTGGCGCCCGGGTACAGCTTGCGCGCCGCCACCATGGACGCCAGCCCGTCGAAGTCCGCGTTCATGTGGGTCGTGATGAGATCCACGGGGCCATTTTAGCAGGATCGCCCGAGAGGGTTAAGGCGCGGGGATCGTCGCCGGCAGGGACGCGCCCGGCCGGTTCCCGCTCTCCCACGTCACCCACTTCAGGTCCAGCACGAAGATCGCATAGAGCACCGGCACGAGCAGCAACGTGACCGCCGTCGCCACGGTCAGCCCGCCGATCTGCGCGTAGCACAGGGGCTCCCACAGGGGCCCGCCGTTGAGCGCCAGCGGGAACAGCGCGATCACCGTGGCGCCGACCGTGATCAGGACGGGCCGCAGGCGGACGATGCCCGCGTCCAGCAGGGCCTCCCGCAATGGCTCCCCCCTCTCGTGCCGCTCCTCGATGAAATCGAACAGGACGATGACGTGGCTGACGATGACGCCGATGAGGCTCGCGACGCCGAGAAAGGCCATGAACCCGAACGGCTGGCCCATGACCGCGAGCCCCGCCAGCGCCCCGACCATGCCGTAGGGGATCGCGGCGAAGACGAGCAGCGGCTTGACCGGGTTTTTGAACTGGAAGACCAGGGCGAGAAAGATGGCCACGATGGAGACGACCATGACCAGCGTGATCTCCCCGAATCCCTGATCCTGGGCCTCCTGCTCCCCGCCGATCTGGAGGTTGTAGCCGGGCGGCAGCTTCTTCTTGAAGTCTTCCAGCCTGGGCCGGACCTCCCGCAGCACCTCGGACGGAAGGACGCCCGGCGCGGGGAAGCCGCCGACCGTGACCGTACGGAAATGCTGGCGCCGGCGCAGTTTCTGCGTCTCCATCTGATAGCTGATCGTGGAGACCTGGCGGAGCGGCACCTTCTCGGCCCCGTCCGCCGCATAGATGTAGAGGTTCTGCAGGTCGGCCAGTTGCGCCCGCTCCCCCGTCCTGAGGCGCGCCACGACGGGGATCTGTTTGTCCCCCTCGCGCAGCGTGGTCACCTGATACCCGTTCATGCCGCCGGCGGAGGACGCCGCCACGTCCTCGTTGGACAAGCCCGCCAAATTCGCCCGGTCCGGATCGATCTGGAACTTCACCGTGAAGTTGTCCGTCCCCCAATCGTCCCGCACGCGGGTCAGGCCCGGCACCGACTGGAAGATCCTCCTGAGCTCCTCGGCCAAGATTCGCAGCGTGCGGATCTCCTCGCCGGAGATCCGGACCGCCACCGGCACGCCGACCTGGCTGCCCGTCTCGAGCTGCATGGCGTCGGCGCGAACCCCGGCAAGCTCCGCCGACAGGGCCTGCTGCAACGGCGCGATCAGGGGCTGCGTGTCGTGCTTGTCGGTCACCTGCACGATGATCTGGGCGTAGTTGAGCTGCGAGAGTTCGGGCGAGATCGAGAACCAAAACCGGGGCCCGCCTCCCCCGACGAACGTCGTCAAGGAAGTCAGGACCTCCCGTGGACGGCCGTCGCGGCCAGGGTGGCTCCGGCCGTACTCCTCGGTCACGCGGCGGACGATCTCCTCGGCCTGCACGGCCGCCTCGTAGGTCGCCATGAAGGGGGCGTCCTCCGGCAGCCAGAGATCCACGTAGGAGAGGTACGAGAGGTCCTTGGGGAAGAACTGCGGTTTGAGCGTGGCCATGAAGTAGCCGCCCAGGGCCAGGAACAGGAGGGATCCGGCCAGCACTTTCCACCGGTGCTCCAGCAGCCCCCCGCCCGCCCGGTAGTACCAGCCAGCGAACCCCCGCGTACGCCGCTCCTCCACGGACGGCTCCGGCTTGGGCCGCAGGAGGTAGTAGCCCAGCAGCGGGATGAACGTCATCGAGACGATCCGCGACGAGACCAGCGAGCAGGTGATGACGATGGGCAGGCTGTAGAGAAACTGGCCGGTGATGCCGGTCAGGATCAAGAACGGCAGATAGGCGACGATGTTCGTGATCGTGGCGAAGAGGATGGCGCGGGCCAGCCTCGTCGGGCCGAGCCAGGCCGCGACGAGCGCCCGGTGCCCCTCCGCCAGTCCCCGCTTGATCGCATCTCCCGCGACGACGGGATCGTCCACCAGAAGCCCGAGCGCGATGATCAACGAGGCGATCGAGACCTGCTGCAGGTCGATGCCGAGGAGGTGCATCATTCCGAACGTCATGGCCAGCGTGATCGGAATCGAGAGCGCCATCAGGAGCGCCGAGCGCCACTCCCAGAAGCCCAGCCAGGAGACGAGCACGACCAGGACGATCGCCTCGGCCAGGCTCCGCATGAACAGATCCACGCTCTCCTTCACCTGGAGCGGCTGATCGGAGGTCCGGGCGACGATCAGGTCCTCCGGCAGCCGCTGCCTGAGCTCCGTCAGCGCCCGGTCCACGGCCATCCCGAAGTCCCCGATCTTGTCCCCCTTCCGCATCTGCACGGCCAGCGTGACGGCCCGGGAGCGCTGCCACCGGCCGTCGCGGTCCCGCCAGGTGTAGTCGTTCAGGAAGCGCGGCGGGCTCTCGTAGCCCCGAACGATGTCCACGAGGTCCCGCAGGTAGACCGGCGACGCGGCCCGAGTCGTGGCGACGACCACGCTCCCGATCTCCTGCTCGGACTTGAATTCGCCGGTCGGCACGATCGTGAGGCTCCGCCCGCCCAGCTCGAAGGTGCCGCCGGGCATCGTGATGTTGCGGGCCTCCAGCGCCCGGCGAAGCCTCGCGACCTGCACGTCGTAGGCAGCCAGGCGCTCCTGCGAATAAAAGAGATAGACCGTCTCCGGCAGAATGCCCGCCCGCGAGACCTTGGACACCTGCGGAACCGTCTGCAGCGTCCGCTGGATGAGCTCCGTGAAGTCATCCAGCTCCCGATAGGTGTACTTGGCCCCGACCACGGCGGCGAGCCGCGCTTCCGTCTCGCGAGGATCGCGGATGATGGCCGGATCCCAAGAGTCCGGGTGGAATTCGGAAAGGCGCAACCGCTCCCGGACGAACCCGACGACATGAGCCATGATCGTCGCATCGTCCAGGTCCGTTTCCGCATCCAGCCCGACGAATCCCGGGCCCTCGAGCAGCCGGATGTCGCGGGCCGCCTTCCGCGCCTCGGTGAACCGCGCGAAATCTTCCAGCACCAGCCGGACGAGCCGCTGGTTCGCGGCCGGGGGGAAGTTGTGGATCATCGTAAAGCGGACGCCGGCTCCGCTGGCCGCCGCCTGGCGCCGGACCCGCTCGATCGCCTCCCGGATCGCCCGGGCGCGGAGCGAGAGCTCGACCGCGCTCACCCTGGGGCTGGCCACCGTGAGCATGAGGGCGGCCGTGTCGCCGAAATCGCTGATGAACTCGATCGGCCCGGCTCCCGGCGGCAGGTCCGCGACGTCGCGCAGTTTGAGGCTGATGTCGTTGAACTCCTTCTTGGGATCCGGAAGATTTTCCTCGAGCTGGACGTAGACCACGGAGAGACCGGGCAGCGAAATGGACTTGAGCCCGTAGTTTCCGCCGGTCTGCCGGTGAATGTTCGGATTCTCGGCGACCCTTTGCTCGACCTTGCGGGTGACGAGCTGCTCGACCTTCTCGGCGCTGACGCCGGGCCAGGACGTGAGCGCGACCGCCTCGTTGGAAGCGATGTCGGGGTCCTTGCGCTGGGGCATCGCGAAGTAGCCGTACAGGCCCCACAGGAGGGTCGCGACCAGCAGAACCCAGGCGATCTGCCGGTTCTCCACGCAGAACCGGGCCAGGTTGCGGGTCCGCCGGATGAGATCGCTGTCGCTCTGGCCGTGAGTCATGGTGGGGAAGTCAATGGTCAATCGTCACGGGTCATTGGTCAACGGGAAAGAACGGGAAAGCCAATTCTCCTACGAACGACCGACGACGATTGACCGTTCACGGCGTGATCCGCACCGGCTCCCCGTCCGCCACCAGAGTCGCGCCGGTGACGATCACCGATTCGCCGACCGCGACGCCCTCGGTCACGGCCACGGTGTTTCCCGTGACCGGTCCCAGCTTCACCCGTCTGATCCTCGCCACGTTCGCCTCGCCCCGTCGTTCCACCACGAACAGGGCGTAATCCTCCGCCGCCCCCGCAGGCCGGACGATCGCGGACAGGGGAACCGAGGGGATCGGCGCCGGCGCCCCGGCCCCCGGCAGCACCACGGTCGCGATCATGCCGGCTTTCAACCGGCCGCGCGGGTTGGGGATGGTGACTTCCACCTCGAACACCCGGACCTTGGGGTCGGCGGAGGGGGCGATCCTGGTGATCTGGCCGCGGAACTCCTCGTCGGGGATGGCTTCGGTCGTGATCGTCAGCGCCGTCCCGGTCTTCAGGCTCTCCAGCACCACGTCGGACACGCCGAAGACCACCTTGACCGACGCGACGTCGGCCAGCACGAAGGCCACCGTTCCCGACCCGGCCAGCGTCCCGACCTCGATGTTGCGCTTCAGCACGACCGAGTCCATGGCCGCCTTGAGGGAAACGTCCTGGACGGAAATGTCCGCCTCCGCGACCTGTTGGCGGACCGCCTGCACCCTGGCCTCCGCGACCAGCAACTGCGCCTTGGCCTTTTCGACCGCGGCCTGGTTCATGTCGTGCCTGGCCTTGGCCGCATCGTAGTCGGCCTTGGCCAGGCTTTGCGCCTCGTAGAGATTGCGGGCCCGCTCGTGGTCCAACCGGGCCTGCTCGAAGGCCGCCCGGGCCTCGTTGAGCTGGGACTTCGCTTCGGCGCCGGCCGCCTGGGCCTCCGCCAGTTGGGACTTGGCCTGGTTCAGCTTGACCAGGTAGTCGCTCTCGCGCAGGCGCGCGAGCACGGTGCCCTTGGCGACCCGGTCCCCTTCCTGGACGAGACGGAGCCGGCCGTCGGCCCCGCGGACCTGCAGGATCTCGCGGACGTAGCCGCCGACCTTGAACGCGAGGTCCACCTGGGTGAAAGGCAGAATCGTGGCCGAGTAGCGGCCCCCCCGCTCTTCGCCGCCCGACTCCACGGCTTTGACTTTGACCGGCGTCGGGGGCTTCTGGTAGGGGTCCTGGTCCCGGCAGCCGGCGACAAGGGTCCCCAGGAGCAACCCGATCGCCAGCCAGAGTCCGCGCCCGCCCATGCTCAGTCCTCGCCGATGGCCCGCTCGAAATCGGCCTTGGCGGACCAATAGGCCAGCAGGCTCTGGCTGTACTGGTTGTTGGCGTCGGCTAGGGAGGCCTGCGCCTGCAGCACGTCCTGCAGCAACGCCACCTTCTGGTTGTACCGATTCATCGTGACCCTCAGCTTTTCCCTGGCCGACTCCTGGACCGCCTGGGTGACCTGCAACAACTGATGCGTCTCCTGCAGCTTCCGATACCGGCTGTTGACCTCCGCGATCGTCTGTTGCTCGGCCTCCCGCACACCCAGGACCGCCTGCTGGGCGTTCTTGCGCTTTTCCGCCGTCTCCCGCTGCTTCCGCCCCCAGTCGAACGGCTCCCAGTTGAACATGAACCCGACCGAGGCATAGTGCTCGGGGAGGAAATTGAAGTTGTTGATGTTGGCATAGTCGAACACGAGGCTCAAGTCGGGAATGTATTCCGCCTTCTTCGCCCTCAGATCGTGCTCCGCCTGCGTGACCTTGAGGCGCGCCGCCTTGACCTCCGGCCGCTGCTTGAGCGCGATCGCACTCGCCTCTTCCAGGTTCGCCTCCACCCTGGAGGCGCCGGACACTGCCGTGACCCGGAAGTCGGTCGTCACATCCCGCCCCAGGATGACGTTGAGCTGCTCCTTCTGCGAGGCCATCGCATTCCGGATGGTCATCGCGTCATACTCCGCCCTCGCCAGCCTGGCCTTGACCTCCAGACTGTCGGCCTTCAGCGCCTTTTGCTGCTCCACCTGTTGCCTCACCACCCGGTCCAGCTCCCGGTAGGTCTTGACCACCTCCTCCGCCGCGTCGAGCGCGCTCTGGGTCTGAAGCACCGCGAAATAGGCCCGCTTGACCGAGTTGACGACGGTCTGCCGCTGGGTTCGCAACTGCTCGGAGGCCACCCCCTGCGAGGCTTCATAGAACTGGATCCCCTGGTCGATGCGGTAGAGCTGCGTGAGCGGCTGCTGGACGCTCGCGAACATGACCGTCGTCCAGGCCGGGTTCGTCGTGATCTTCAGGTCAGTCGCGGGAATGGGCCCCGTGGCGCCGAAGGTTCCGAAGGCCCCGCGGTTGACCCGGAACTCGAACGGAGTCAGCAATTGGCCGGTGGTCGTAAAAAAGTTCAAGGCGGGCAGGCGCCGCGTCTTCATCTGGGCCGCCTGGTCGGCCGCCTTGTCCACGTCCAGCGAGGCGCTCTGCATGGACCGGTTGTTCTCCATCGCCAGCCCCACCGCCTGCTCCAGCGACATCGTCTCCGGGGACGAAGACTCGCCGCCCGCCGCCCCTCCCGGCCCCTGGCACCAGCCTGTGGACGGTCCCGCAAGCCAGAGCCAGAGCGCTCCGAGCGCGACGACCGAGCGGCCGGACCAGCCCTGTTGTCGTCCTCCCATGACGTTCTCCATCCGCCACCTCCTCGTCTCAGCGTTGACCTCAGGCGACTCAGGCCGTTCACATATAGCAGCTTTACCGAGTCGCTGCAAAAACGCCGAGCAGGGAGTCCGCGCAGATCGGTCGCCGAGGAAAAGCCCGGAGAGCGGGATGAGGAACGGAGTCAGGAATGGTAGAACCGGTGGGCCGCCATCTCGAACAGGACCACCAGCAGGGTCAGGGCCGACGAGCCGGCGACCAGCAGCGTGCGGCGGCGGTCCAGGCCGGTCGAGACCAGCGGCATCAGGCGGCGCAGCCTGCCGGCGTGCCAGACCGTGTAGAGGTTGGCCGCAGCCCCGAGCGCAGCCAGCGCAAGCAGCGGCAGCCGGACCGGCGACTCGTCCAGCACCCAATAGGAACTGGCGGCGCTGAACAATCCTCCGATGCCGAGCCCCACGGCCCAGGGTCCGATCAAGGTGAACACGGCGCAGGGAGCTCCGAGGAGGGCGAAGACGACCGCGCCGAGCCCGAGCGCCTGAACCTGTCCCAGGCCCTCACGGCTCGCTGGAGGCTGCCTCGCCGGGTGTGCGCCCGGTTGCCCCATCAACCGGTACGCGTCAACCGGCTCCTGGAATCCCTTGAGTGGGAGCGCTTCCGGAACCGCCTGCGGATGGTCCGATGCCACCCGCTCGTACACGGTCCGATCCACCACGACCTCGCCCGGCCCGGCAGCCGCCTCCAGTCTGGCGGCCAGGTTGACCACCTCGCCGACGGCGGTAAAGTCCTTTGCGCTGCTCGACCCGAGCCGCCCCACCCGCGCCCACCCGGAGGCGATCCCGCTCCCGGCGTGCAGCGGCAGCCCGAACTGATCCCGCAACTCCGGGAGTCGCGCCCGTATCTCCAGCGCGGCTTGGACCGCCTGAGCGGCATGGTCCTCCCGCTGGATCGGCACGTTGAAGAAGGCCATCACCCCGTCCCCGAGGTACTTGTCGATGAAGGCCCCGTGCCCGACCAGGACGGTCGTCGCCGTCCGCAGGAAGGTATCCAGCACCTCGTGCGTTCGCTCAGGCCCCAGTGCGCGCGTCAGCTCGGTGAAGTCGGAGAGGTCGGCGAACAGAACCGTGATCTCGCTGATGCGCCCCTCGACGACGTGCTCGCCGCAGCGCGTGCAGAGGCTGGGATTGCGCGAGCTTCGGCCGATCCCCATGAGCCGGAAGACGACGCTCGCGGGGCCGGCCAGCGGTGTCCCGCAGACGACGCACCGGGACGCCAGGGGATGGTCGTGCAACACGGCGGTCATCGCACGTCTCGGAAGAATGTCCTCGGCAGGACCGGGAGCCGGAACTGCACGTGCAGGATGATCAACAGCACGCGCGCAAAGCTTCGCCAGATTCCCATTTGGACGAACTTGCGCGAGTCCGTCACGACCGGGGGCTCGAGCAGGACCGGTCTGGTGACGCGGACCAGCTTGTCGCAGAAGGCCACGTCCTCGAGGATCGGCTGGTCTGGGAAGCCGCCGATTTGCTCGAACACCCCCCTGCGTACGAACAGGGCCTGATCTCCATAGATGATGCGCGAGCGCCGGCAGCGGACATTGTCCAGAAGCGAGATCAGGCCCAGCCGCCAGTCCGATCCAGCAAACCGGTGGAGGAACCCGCCGGCCTGGATCGCCGTCTCCAGCCCGTTCAGCCGGCTCAGCGCCCCTTCCGGCAGCGTCGTGTCCGCGTGGAGGAACAGGAGCCAATCATCCAACGCCGCCCCTCGAGCCGCCGCCTCCCGCGCGCCGGTGTTCATCTGGGACGCGCGTCCTTTGGGCGCCGTCAGAAACAAGCGTGACGCGTGACGCGTATCTCGTGAAGCGTCCACCGAGCGACGAGATACGAGGGACGACCGACGCGATCCGGGCTCGCACATGTCGAATCCAAAGGATTCGGCGATGCTGCGAGTTCGGTCGGTGCTGCCGCCGTCCACGACGATGACTTCATACCGGCCGGGCTCTCGGAAGAGCTGGCGGAGCGTCCCGGGCAACGCTCTCTCCTCATTGTAGGCGGGGATGATGACCCAGATCACGGCCACTCACTGGCGAGGGGCGCGAGGCGAGCGGCGAGAGGAACGAACCTCTTCTCTTTCATGGCTTCATGGCTTCATGGC